>NZ_JAUMSQ010000111.1:0-25765 GCF_030519285.1 Mycolicibacterium arseniciresistens | reverse complement strand
GTCACCCGGTGTGCTCGAGGTGCCGATGATCGTCGCGCCGCCGGTCCCGGTGTCCGTGGTGGGGATGGCGCCGCTGCCCGCCGTGGTGCCGGGCGCGCCCGCGGGCACATCGCCGTCGCCGGGGTTGTTCGGCATCCAGTCCGCCCTGCCGGCGTCCGCGTCGGGCGGCCCGATGATCGTCTCGCCGGGCCTCTACGCGCCCGCACTGCCCGGATCCAGTCTCGCCGGCGGTGCCGCGACGCGGTCGGGTCTGCCGTCGGCGAGGCATCCCGCCGGCCCGGGCGTCCGGTGGCTCGGCGCGATGCCGGGGTTGTTCGGACTGCTACTGGTGACGGTCTGCGGCGGCTTCATCGGCTACCGGCAGGCCAACGCAGTTCGGTATGTGCGCGCAGGGGTCGCCGACCGGTTCCTCGGTTGAGGCTCAGCCGCCGAGCGCGGCGATGAGGTCCTTGATCCTGGCGGTCTCCGATTCGCTCGCCTGCTCCTCGGCCTCGACGGCCTCGATCAGGTCGCGGCGCAGTCCGACGCCGTTGGCGGCTTCCTTGGTGCTCAGCTTCGCGCGGTTGCGGGCGACGTAGAGGCGCTGGCCCAGCGTGGCGCCCGGCCCACCGGCCGCGTCCTCCATCAGAGCGTTGTAGCGGTTGCGCACGCCGCTGAGCGCGACGATCACCGACGGGTTGATCCGGCTGTGGCTCGCCGCCTCCGACATCGCACCGAGCAGCTTGCGCATACCCGTCAGCACCACAGCCGCCCGCTCCGGGAATTCGGGATCACCCGCGTCGGGCAGCGCGTCGATGGCGGCCGAATACATGTGCATCGCCGCATCGGAAAGACTGACGATTACCGGAGCTTCACCATCGTTTGGCGTCGACTCAGCCACAGGCCCACCCGAATTCCTACTCAGAGTTTTGCTGATCGCCCGGGCGGTCACCCCGACGGGCCGATCACAGACGCCGAAACCGTAACGCGTTACCACCGGGGTTTCAACCGTTACCTCGAGTCGTCGCCGGCGCCCCGGAAACCGGCCCGGCGGGCCACGATTCGGTTCGGGCCGTCATGGGTAGGTTTCAGGGGGCGACGGAACAGTGACCTCGTCCGACGATCTGGAGCCCAGCGATGAACCTGCCGTTCGACACCTGGTTACCGCAGCAGCGGTGGTACGCCGGGCGCAACCGACGCCTCGCCGAGGCCCGCCCGGGCCGGGTGATCTCGCTACGACCCGACCTCGACCTGGTGCTGCTCGACGTCTCCTACGCCGACGGCGCCGCCGAGCGCTACCAGTTGCTGGTCGGTCGTGCCGACACCACTCCCGCCGACGTCCCTGCCGGTGCGGTGATCGGCGCCGACGACGGCCGCGCCGCCTACGACGCGCTGTTCGACCCGGCCGCCACGCAGTACCTGCTGTCGCTGATCGACGACGATGCCGACGTCGACGGCGTCCGCTTCGTCAAGGAACCCGGCGCCGCGCTGCCGACGGACGCGGCGGCCCGGGTGTCGGGCGCCGAGCAGAGCAACACCAGCGTCATTTTCGGCCGTGAGGCCATCTTCAAGGCCTTCCGCCGCATCACACCCGGCGTCAACCCCGACATCGAGCTCAACCGGGTGCTCGCACGGGCGGGCAACCCCCACGTCGCGCGGCTGCTGGGGTCGATCGAGACGACGATGGACGGCCAGCCCTACGCGATGGGCATGGTCACCGAGTTCGCCGGCGGCTCCACCGAGGGCTGGGACATGGCGCTGGCCAGTACCCGGAATCTGTTCGGCGACGGTCAGATCAGCAGCGCCGGAGACGAATTCGTTGCCGAGTCGCGTCTGCTCGGCGAGGCCGTCGCGTCGGTGCATGCCACGCTCGCCGACGAACTGGGCACGTCGGACGTGCCGTTCCCCATCGACACGATGCTCGAGCGGCTCCGCTCGGTGGCGGGCGCGGTGCCCGAGATCGGCCGCTACGTCCCGCTGATCGAGGAGCGCTACCGCAAGCTGGCCGAGCAGTCGATCACCGTGCAGCGGGTGCACGGCGACCTGCACCTGGGCCAGGTGCTGCGCACCGGGGCCGCCTGGCTGCTCATCGACTTCGAGGGTGAACCCGGCCAGCCGCTCGACGAGCGCAGGCGTCCGGACTCGGCGCTTCGCGACGTCGCCGGTGTGCTGCGGTCCTACGAGTACGCCGCCCACCAGCAGCTGATCGAGGGTGCGACGGAGTCCGATCCGCAGCAGGCCGGACGTGCCCGGGAATGGGCGCAGCGCAACGTGAGTGCGTTCTGCGACGGATACGCCGCCGCGTGTGGTGCCGACCCCCGCGACTCGGCCGAGCTGCTGGCGGCCTACGAGCTCGACAAGGCCGTGTACGAGGCGGGCTACGAGAGCCGTCACCGGCCGGCGTGGCTGCCCATCCCGCTGGACTCGATCGCCCGCCTCGTCGGGTAGCACCCCCTACAGCGTGGCGACCTCGTAGTCGGTGAGCCGGCCGGTCAGCACGTTCAGCTGGTCACCCGCCGAGCCGAGCGTGTGCTCGATGGCCGTCAGGCGCGCCGCGTAGTGCCCCACCGGGTATTCGGCGGTGACGCCGATGCCGCCGTGCAGCTGGATCGCCTCCTGGCTGATGTGGCGCCCGGAGCGGCAGATCTGCAGCTTCGCCCGGGCCGAGACCGCCGGGTCGAAGTTGCCGTCCGCGATCGACATGGCGGCGTACATGCTCATGGAACGCGCCAGTTCGAGCGAGACGTACATGTCGGCGGCGCGTTGGGTGAGCGTCTGGAACTTGTTCAGCGTGACACCGAACTGCTTACGGCTGGTGAGGTATTCAGTGGTCAGCCGCAGTGCCTCCTCCATCGCCCCGAGTGCCTCGGCGCACAGCGCGGACTGGAGGCGGACAACGGTGCGGGAGATCGCCTCGGAGGCATCCGACGCCGATCCCAGCGGTTGCGCCGGTGCGTCGGCCAGGTCGATCTGCGCGCCGTGCTGGCCGTCGAAGGTGCGGTAGCCGGTGCGGGTGACCGCGTCGCCCTCCACCAGAAACAGTCCGGTGCCGCCGTCGGGCAGCGCCGCGCTGACCACCAGCGTGTCCGCTGAGTCGCCGGCGAGCACGGGGTTCTTGCGCCCGCTGAGCGACCACGAATCCCCTTGCTGCACAGCCTTGGCCGCAATCGTGCCGGACGCACCGCGCATGCCCGGCTCGACGTGGGCGAAGGCCAGCAGTCGCCGGCCCGCGGCCACCTCGTCGAGCAGACCGCGCTGCTCGTCGGTGCCCGCCTCGGCGATCAGCGCGCCGGGACCGAGCGCGGCGTGCAGCACCGGCTCGGGCGCCAGCCTGCGGCCGATCTCCGTGGCCACCGCCATGATCTCCAGCGCTCCGCCGGCGTCCTCCTCGAAACCCAGTCCAAGGATCCCGATTTCGGCGAGCTGGTTCCACACGTCGCGGCTCCACCCCAGCTCGGTGTCGATCACCTTGAGGCGGCTCTCCGGGTCGTAACTGCGGGCCAGCACGTCACGGGTGGTGTCGCGCAGCAGCACCTGCTCTTCGCTGAGCTGAAAGTCCATGAGTTGCTTCCTATCTCACAGTCCGAGGATGGTGGAGGCGATGATGGTGCGCTGCACCTCGTTGCTGCCGCCGTAGATCGAGGTCTTGCGGTAGTTCAGGTACGTGGGCGCCGCGTGCTGGGCCCAGTACGGCGAGGCGATGTCGTCGCCGGCGTCGAACGGCAGCGCGTCGGCGCCTGCCACCTCGACCAGCAGTTCGGTCGCGATCTGCTGCAGCTGGCTGCCGCGCAGCTTGAGCACCGACGACGCCGGGTTGGGCTTGCCGTCGACCGATCCGGACGCCACCCGCATCTGCGTGAGTTCCAGTGCCAGCGCGTCATTTTCGGCCTCGGCCAGACGGGCGGCGAACAGCGGGTCGTCGAGCAGGCCGGATTCCTTGGCGCGGGCCTTCACGTCCGAGAGCTTCAGCTTGGTGCGGGCCACCTGGGTGATGCCGGTGCGCTCGTTGCCGAGCAGGAACTTGGCGTAGCTCCAGCCCTGGTTCTCTTCGCCGACGAGCTGGTCGGCGGGCACCCGGACGTCCTCGAAGAACACCTCGTTGACCTCGTAGCTGCCGTCGACGAGCTTGATCGGCCGCAGCGTGATGCCCGGGGTGTTCATGTCGATGAGCAGCAGCGAGATGCCGGCCTGGCGCTTGGGCGCCTGCGGGTCGGTGCGCACCAGGTTGAAGATCCAGTCGGCGTGCTGGCCGAGCGTGGTCCAGGTCTTCTGGCCGTTGACCACGTAGGAGTCGCCGTCGCGGGTCGCGGTGGTGCGCAGCGAGGCGAGGTCCGAGCCGGCCTCGGGCTCGGAGAAGCCCTGGCACCACCAGATGTCCAGCGACGCGGTCGGCGGCAGGAACCGTTCCTTCATCTCCTGCGAGCCGAACTCCGCGATCACCGGGCCGATCATCTTCGCGTTGAAGGTCAGCGGCTCGGGGACGCTGGCAAGCTGCATCTCGTCGAGCCAGATCTGGTGCTGGGTGGGCGTCCAGTCCTTGCCGCCCCACTCGACCGGCCAGTTCGGCACCGCCAGTCCGTGCTCGTGCAGGATCTTGTGGCTGGTGATGATGTCCTCTTTGGACACCTCGCCGCCGCGGCGCGAGCGCTCACGGACGTCGGCGGGGATCTTGGTGGTGTAGAAGGTGCGTAGCTCGTCCCGGAAGGCGGCTTCCTCCGGTGTCAGCGCCAGTTGCATGGCTGCCTCCCTACTCGTCGGTAATCAGGCCTGTATGTACCGTAAACCACCCGGTTGGTCGGGTCGCTGGCGCACTCCCGGGCGCTCCGATGGCGGACAATGCGGCCATGGCCAAATACCTGCTCAACGACGCCGCGGTGGAGAAGGCCCGAGGCCTCATCGAGGCCCGCCAGTACGTGCTCGACAGCGACTGGGGTGAGGTCCAGCCCCGCGCCGACGCGCAGAACGCCTACCTCGACAAACACTCCTGGGACGACTATGCCGCCTGGCATCTCGCGCTCACCGACGGCGCGACCGACGGCACCAAGGCGCGCTACGCCTTCGGGTACGGCGATTTCCGGCGGCTGCACCGCACGGGCCTGATCGCCTGCGTGTACCGGGCCGCCGAGTGGCGGCACAAGCAGGTCGAACTGGCCGCCCACGACCTGCTGCAGCGGCTCGACCGCGCCTGCGGCATCACCTAGTCGCGCAGCAGGAACTCCAGCAGCCGTTCGCGCACCTCCGGCGACGCGTCGACGTCGGGGTCCGATCCGTGCAGCAGTCCGAGGCCGGCGCCGAACAGCAGGCCCGACCGCAGCGCCGCGTCGCCGGGTTCGAAGCCGTAGTCGGTGAACGCCTGCAGGACCGCGGCGAACACCCGCTGGTCGCCGCGGCGGACACTCTCGCCGACCCGCTCGTCGGTGAGCGCCCAGGCCCGCATCACCCGCTCCACCGACCAGTGGTCCGGGCGCGCCAGCATGCCCATCATCCGGGCCAGCCGCTCCCGCGGGTCCACGTCACCCATCGATGTCAGCCGGCGGCGGTCCGCGGCGCGCAGCTCGGTCCACGAATCGACCAGTGCGGCACGGTAGGCCTGGATGTCGGCGAAGTGCCAGTAGAAGCTGCCCTTCGTCACGCTGAGCCGCTCGCAGAGCCGGCCGATGCGCAATGCGTCGAAGCCGCCCTCGGCGAGCAGGGCGAACCCGGCTTCCACCCAGTCGTCGAACGACAGGGGTTGGTCGCGCTGCGACGCCATGACGCGCAGCATACGGTCACCACCGCCGGCCGCCATTGACACTCGCGAAAAATTGCCCCCGCGGGCAGCCGCGTTTAGCGCCGCGGCCGGAGGGGCAACCGGGCAGGCGACAGCAGGCCGCACCGGACCGATCCAGGAGGTCTCCCATGAGCACCGATGACACATCCGCCGACACCGCCAACGACATCGGCGATGAGGGCGAGTCGCTGCGCCCGTCAGAGGCGCTGGACTCCGACGAGGTGCGCAACAACGACGGCGACGACGTCGTCGACCCGCCGGAGCGGTGGATCGAGCCCAAGGAGGACGAGACGCTCGACGAGCGGCTGTCCGACGAGGTGCCCGACGTCGCCGCGGACGGCGAACCGGTCGCGGGCGACACCACCGACGGCGGTGACGTCGTCTCGGTGAGCGACGACGAACTCGACCGCCTCGACACGCAGCGGCACGGCACCGACGAGGGTCAGGTCAGCGGGACGCCGGAGGACGGCGAGTCGTTCTTCGACGTCGTTGACTGACCCCCGTCGAGTGACGCCGGCTCAGTCGCCCGCCTGCAGCACCATCACCGCGCGCGAGTCGACGCTGAACGTCGTCCCGGCCGGCACCGGCTCGCTGTGCCCGGCGCCGTTGCCCCCGGTGTAGATGACCGGCTTCCACAACGCCCCGAACTCCTCGCCGGGCATGGTGAAGTCGATCGGCTCGTGGTGGGCGTTGAAGCACAGGAAGAACGAGTCGTCGACCACGCGCTGGCCCCGGTCGTCGAGGTCGGGGATGCCGTCACCGTTGAGGTACACCGCCACCGACTTGGCGAACCCGCTCTCCCAGTCCTCGTCGGTCATCTCCGAGCCGTCGGGGGAGAACCACGCGATATCGGGCAGACCGGAGTCCGATGTCCCCGCCGGGGCGGCTCCGGGTCCGCCCTTCTGCCGGACCGGCCTGCCGCTGAAGAACCGGCGGCGGCGGAACACCGGGTGGGCGGCCCGCAGCGCGGACACGGCCTGGGTGAACTCCATCAGATCGGTGTCCGCGGTGGACCAGTCGATCCAGGACAGCTCGTTGTCCTGGCAGTAGACGTTGTTGTTCCCGTGCTGGGTGCGGCCCAGCTCGTCACCGTGCGCGATCATCGGGACGCCCTGCGACAGCAGCAGGGTGGTCAGGAAGTTGCGCTGCTGTTTGGACCGCAGCGCGTTGATCTCCGGGTCGTCGGTCGGGCCCTCGACACCGCAGTTCCAGGACCGGTTGTGGCTCTCGCCGTCGTTGTTGTCCTCGCCGTTGGCGTCGTTGTGTTTCTCGTTGTAGGACACCAGGTCCCGCAGCGTGAAGCCGTCGTGCGCGATGACGAAGTTGATCGACGCGACCGGTCGGCGAGCGGTGTGCTCGTAGAGGTCCGACGAACCGGTCAGCCGGGAGGCGAACTCGTCGAGCGTCGCCGACTCACCGCGCCAGTAGTCGCGGACCGTGTCGCGGTACTTGCCGTTCCACTCGGTCCACTGCGGCGGGAAGTTGCCGACCTGGTAGCCGCCGGGCCCGACGTCCCACGGCTCGGCGATCAGCTTCACCTGGCTGACCGTCGGATCCTGTTGCACGAGTTCGAAGAACGTCGACAGTCGGTCGACGTCGTAGAACTCGCGGGCCAACGTGGAGGCCAGGTCGAAGCGGAACCCGTCGACGTGCATCTCGGTGACCCAGTACCGCAGCGAGTCCATGATCAGCTGCAGCGCGTGCGGGCTGCCTGCGTTGAGGCTGTTCCCGGTGCCGGTGTAGTCCATGTAGTAACGCTTGTCGTCGTCCACCAGGCGGTAGTACGCCGCATTGTCGATACCGCGGAACGAGACCGTCGGACCCATGTGGTTGCCCTCGGCGGTGTGGTTGTAGACCACGTCGAGGATCACCTCGATGCCGGCCTCGTGCAGCGTGCGCACCATCGCCTTGAACTCCTGCACCTGCCCGCCGGGGGTGTTGCTCGAGCTGTACTTCGGGTCGGGCGCCAGGAAGCCGATCGTGTTGTAGCCCCAGTAGTTCGACAGGCCCTTGTCGATCAGGGTGGAGTCGTTGGCGAAGTGGTGCACCGGCATCAGCTCGATGGCGTTGACGCCGAGCGCCTTGAGGTGGTCGATGATCACCGGATGGGCCACCGCGGAATAGGTGCCGCGGATCTGCTCGGGGATGTCGGGATGGGTCTGGGTGAGTCCCTTGACGTGGGCCTCGTAGATCACCGTGTCGGCGTACTCGTGTTTCGGCGGGCGGTCCACGCCCCAGTCGAAGAACGGGTTGATCACCACCGACTTCGGCATGAAGTCGGCCGAGTCGTCGTCATTGCGGCTGTCCGGCTCGCCGAAGTTGTAGCCGAACAGCGGCTGACCCCAGTCGAACGTGCCGTCGATCGCCTTGGAGTACGGGTCGAGCAGCAGCTTGTTCGGGTTGCAGCGCAGCCCGTTGGCGGGATCGTGCGGGCCGTGCACGCGGTAGCCGTACCGCTGGCCGGGCTCGATGTTGGGGATGAAGCCGTGCCACACGAAGCCGTCGACCTCGGGCAGCGTGACGCAGCCGGTCTGCTGACCGTCGGCGTCGAACAGGCACAGCTCGACCCGTTCGGCGACCTCACTGAACACCGCGAAGTTGGTGCCGAAGCCGTCGTACGTCGCGCCGAGCGGATAGGCCTTGCCCGGCCAGATGTCGGCGAGCGCGGCGGGCGCGTCGGCCGTTGGGGCGGGCTTGCTCGAGCTGGCTCGAACCAAAGTGCACTCTCCTACTTCCCTGGAATGACCAAGGCGACGATACGGGTCCCCGTGATGCGGGAGCATCACGAGCGTTCTTCCAGCCGTCCCGCTCCGTAGAGGAGTCCATGGTGTCGAGCCGCCCCGACCAGCCCCGTTACCGCACGTTGCTGGTCGACGTCCACGCCGGTGTGGCCACCATCACCCTGAACCGGCCGGACCGGCGCAACGCCGTCGGTGACGGGATGCGGGACGAACTGGCTGAGGCCTATACCCGGTGCGACGGCGACGAAAACGTGCGCGCGATCGTGCTGACCGGGACACCGCCTGCGTTCTGCGCGGGTGCCGATCTGGGTGCGGGGGAGGACACGTTCACCGCCCCGGGCCCGGGGTTCAGCGCCGCCGGGGTCGAGGTGCCTGCATGGACGCTGAGCAAACCCGTGATCGCGGCGGTCAACGGCCATGCGCTCGGTCTGGGCCTGACGCTGGCGTTGCAGTGCGACATCCGGTTCTTCGCCGCCGACGCGACGTACGGCGTCGTGCAGGTGCGCCGCGGCGTGGTCGGCGACGCCTACGTGCACTGGGTGCTGCCCCGGCTGGTCGGGATGTCCAACGCCGCGGAGATCCTGCTGACCGGAGCGACGTTCGACGGCCGTCGCGCGGTCGAGCTCGGCCTGGGCAGCCGGGTCCTCGACGCCGCCGAGGTGCTGCCCGCGGCGCTGGCGGTCGCGCGCGACATCGCCGAGAACACCGCACCGCTGTCGGTGGCGGCCAGCAAGCGGCTGCTCTGGGACTCCTTCGACCTCGACCGCGACGCGGTCGGCGCCCGCGAGACGGAGATCCACCTGCGGCTGATGGCCCACGACGACGCCCGCGAGGCGATGCGCGCATACCTGCAGCGACGGCCGCCGCGCTGGTCGGGCTGAGCGCGTCAGGCCACCTCGACGCCCACCGCCCGCAGCGCGTCGACGGCCTCGGCGGTGGTCGTCGGCGACACCCCCGCGGTGAGGTCGAGCAGCACCCGGGTGGTGAATCCGGCGGCGGCCGCGTCGGCGGCGGTGGCCTTCACGCAGTAGTCGGTGGCGATGCCGACGACGTCCACCGTGTCGACGTCGCGGGCGCGCAGCCAGTCGGCCAGGGTGGTGGCCTGCGCCGGGTCCTCGTCGCCGTGCACGCCCTCGAAGCCGCTGTAGGCGGCCGAGTAGTGGCCCTTGTGGAACACCGCTTCCACGGCGTCGTGCTCGAACGCGGGATGGAAGTCGACGCCGGCGGTGCCGACGACGCAGTGCGGCGGCCAGGAATCGCGGAAGTCCGGGTCGTCGGAGAAGTGCGACCCCGGATCGATGTGGTAGTCCTTCGTCGCGACGACGTGGTCGTATCCGTGGGAGCCGAGCAGTTCGGTGACGCCCCGCGCTACGCCGGTGCCGCCCTCGACGGCCAGCGACCCGCCCTCGCAGAAATCGTTCTGGACGTCGACGATGATCAATGCCCGCATGTCACAACGGTATCCCCGGACCGCGGGGCGGCGCTCAGAAGCGCGGCGGTTCGTCGCCCTCGCAGGCGGTGAGGGTGGGGCAGACGATGTAGTGCGCCTGGTTTCCACCGTCGCGCCGGGCCTCGCCGACGGCCGAGCGGGCGATGCCGATCAGCTCGGTGAGCACCTCGTAGGGCGGATGCTGGGCGAGGCCGCGCATCGGGGTGCTGACCACGCCGATGCTCGCGCTGGTGCGCGGCGGGGTCACCTTGATCGCACTGCGGACGCGCTCCACCAGCGGCGAGCTGTCGGTGGTGGGGAAGCTGTCGACGATCAGGAACTCCGACTGCGGCACGTGGGCGATGACGGCGTTCTGCCGGGTGGTCTCCCGCAGAGTCTGACCCACGGCGACGCGGGCCCGCTCCCCGGACACCCGGCCCTCCGTCTGCGTCAGCAGCGCGTAGCTGTCCAGGTCGACGACCACGATCACGAGGTAGCGGTCGTCGTCGCGGTTGCGGGCGGCGATGAACGCCGACGCCGTGCGGTAGAACGCCTCCTCGTTGAGCAGGCCGGTGAGCGGGTCGATCTCGGCGTTGTGGATGTTGATCCCGAGCAGGTGAACCAGCGACTGGCAGGCGAACGGCACGCCGAAGTTCACCAGCACCAGGAACAGCAGTGTGGAGGTGGCGAGCGCCGTGTCGCCGGCCTCGCCGAGGCGGACCGCCAGCGCCGCCCCGGTTGCGGTGGAGATGACGAAGTTCAGCGCCATGTAGCGCGGTGTGTGGAAGAAGGCGATGTAGCCGGCGAGGACGGCGAACGCGGTCGCGCCGAACATCCCGTTGAACGGGTCGGCCTGGACCAGGCACACCGCGGAGATGCAGGTGGCCACGACGACCACGAAGAACGACGACTGCGCACGGCTCAGCCAGCCGTGCAGCAGGAAGGTGGCGGCCAGCGCGAGTAGACAGGTGGCGACGACCAGCGCGACGGTGAAGCCGACACGGCCGTGCGGACCGGCCGGGCTGGCCAGCGACACCAGGACGACGCCGGCGAAACCGGCGAGCGCACTGGCGAACAGCCGGCACGTGCTGCCCTGCACGCCGCGGGCGGCAAGCATCGCGGTGAGCCAGTAGTAGTGGTCGGGTTGCCGCCACCAGTCGCGCATCGCGCTCGTCATACGGCCTCCCAGTCGGCGCCCACATCCCGCAACAACTCCGAGATCGTGGTGTGCTCGGGCGGCCCCGGCCATGACGTTATCAAGAAATCCGTACCTGTGGTACGGCGAATTACCCGCCGAACAGCAGGTACAGGCCCATGAACGTGTAGCCGACCATCACCAGCATCATCGCCAGCTGGCCGGTCAGCTGGTGGTCGCGAGGCAGCAGCCGAAGCGCGCGGTCGTGCGCGGCGATGACGCCCGCGATGTGACCGGCCACCACGAAGCCCACCTTCAGCGTCGCCAGCACGGCCGGATGCATCGACAGCACGTAGCTGACCTCGGCATCCGCGAGCCCGAACAGGTTCCAGCCCCGCTCCAGCGGGTCGGCCAGCCGGATCACGGTCTGCTGTCCGCGCTCGATCAGGTAGGTCAGATAGTGGGCGAAGATGTACCCGATGACGATCGGGATCAGCGAATGCGCCATCAGGCCGGGAAGCTTCCGGCGCAGCGCGGTGTCGACCCCGCCGGTCGCGCGGGCCGCGAGCCAGAACGTGCCGGCCACCACCGCGACGAACACCAGCAGGCCGGCGGTCCGCACCAGCGTCGCCGCCGGCGCCGAGGACGTGTGCTCGTCGACGAAGGTGCGGAACGCCGGCGTCGCCGAGAAGCTGTCGAAGGCCGTCGAGCCCAGCAGCACCGCGAGCACCGCGAGGGTGCCGCCGCGCACCGGCAGCGTCAGCAGGTGGTCGAACGGGTTGCCGATCGCGATGCGGCCGGACTCCCGGTCGCGGCGCAGCGGCGAGAGCCGCGACGCCACCACGCTGTAGACCTCGAACGGATCGGCGCGGGCCGGCCAGCGCAGCCCCCACCACAGCGTCCCTGCGGCGATGACGGCGAGGTAGATCAGCAGCCAGGTGCGGATCGCGTGCAGCGAACCGGGATCAGCGCTGGCCAGCTCCAGCCAGACGAACGCGAACAGCCCTGCCGCCGCAGGCCAGTACCCGAGCCGCTCGGGATAGGGCCTGCCGTCGCGGGCGCGCCCGAGGGTGGCGACCCGGTAGGCGCTGCGCACCGGCGACACCGCCCGCCACACCGGGCCGACGAACAGCGACAGCGCGGGCACACCCACCCAGATCAGCACATAGAACACGCCGGCCAGCGGGTTGTCGGCGCCGTCGGGTCCGAAGAACGCGGCCATCGCCACCCAGCCGGTGAAAACCAGCGCGATCGTCGCGACCACCCACCGGGTGGCGGGCGCGTCCACCGCGGTGGTCACCCACTCCGGCAGCGCCCGGCCCGGCTTGTCGGGGTCGAATCTCGGCGTGCGCCACGCCAGCGCGACGACGGCGAAGGTGAACGTCAGCGCCCACGCCGCGCCGATCAACGCGTAGGTGAAGGGGATCGGCAGGTCGGTCGAGCCGCCGAGGCCGTGCGCGAGGATCGCGGTGGAGGCGCCCGCCGTCACTGCTGGACTTGGATGGTCGCGACGACCTTGCCCGCGTCGTGCAGTTCGATGTCGACGTTGCCGGGCACGTCGACGGTGAACTGGAACTGCTGACCGGGCTTGGCCTCGACCGGGAAGCTGTGCTCGGGCACCGAGTGCACGTGCAGTTCGTCGGCGGCGTCACTGTCCACCCGGATCACGATCGGCTGGCCCACCTTGGCCTGCAGCGCGGCGTTGGTCGGGGTGACCTCGCCACCCTGGATCTTCACCTCGACCGTCAGCCGGTCGGGCGCCTTCTGCTGATCGGTCATGTCCGACGGAGCGACGGTGGTGACCGACGGGGTGCTAGAGCCGGCGGCGGAGCTTCCGCCGCCGTCCGCTCCGTCACCACCGCCGCCGCAACCGGCGAGAAGGGTTGTCGTGGCTGCCAGTACGAGGAATCTGCTAAGCGCTGTCACGGTCACCCATCTTGGTCTGTCGCGCCTATCCCTTCACTGTGAGGCCCGTCTCCTCTGCGCCGGTTCTTCACCGCGATCCAGATCACTACAGCAGCGACGATGAACGCGGGCGTCAATGCCGGCAACGCCAGCCACACTGAGTGGTCAGCGAGCAGTTGAACGTCGGGCCGACCCGTCATGCCTGCGCTGAGGGTTGCAGTTCGGCGTCGCTCTCGGACGGTTCGCTGTTGTTGATCCGGCCGCCACCCCAGGTGATGCCGGCGATCATCGCCAGCGTGCAGGCCAGCACGACCAGGCAGCCGATCAGCCACAGCGACTGTGGGATGTCCGGGCTGCGCTCGCGCTGCAGGATGGTGATCTCCGAGACGAACGGCCGGGTGAACTGGGGCTGCGCGGGCACTTCCTGCGCGCCGATCCCGGGATCGCCGGCCAGGTAGATCGGCACGGCGGTGAAGGTCTTGCCGTCGTGCACGCGCAGCAGTGTCTTCCATTCACCCGCGACCGGCATCGGCTTCGTGGACACGTAGTGGCCGGGTCCGACCTTCTCGAGATTGTCGACGAACTGGCCGCGCTCGTTCGGCAGGCCGCCCTGCCAGCCCAGCACCGACACCCAGTTCGGGTCGTCGCTGATGACGTCCGGCGGGTTGAACCGGACGTCGGCGGTGACGTAGCGCTGGCCGTTGACGGGTGGCGCCTCAGCCAGACTGAACGCGGCGGTGGCGTTCTGCGGCACGTCGTAGCGCAGGCCGTTGGCCGCGGCCCCACCGATGGCGAGCACGGTCAGCGCGACGAGTCCGGCGCCGATCGCCCGGCGCGGCAACTTCTGCGCGGTCAGCACCATGCCGACCATCGCGCCGCAGCCGCCGGTCAGGACCGCCACCGGCACCGTCATCGTCAGGGCCTCGGTCCAGATGCTGGTGGGCCACGGGTAGGCGTATACCGAGTTGATCCACAGCGATTCCAGCCAGATACCCGCGGTGCCGATGCCGAGACCGGCGACGAGGCCGAACACCACGGGCCGCTTCAGCAGCGGCGTCAGTGCGAGGAGTTCGACGACGATCGCGCCGCCGAGGTAGAGCGGGAACCAGTTGACCGGCGCGTCGAGCACCGGGGCCACGATGAAGGCGACGATGCCCCGCAGTCCGATCGCGACCAAGGCGGCGATCAGGGCGGCGCCGCGGCCCATGAAGATGCGGGCGCCGATCAGCGCGAGCGCCGCGGCGGCGGCGATCAGCATCGGCTGGAACACCTCGCGGAACTGCGGCACGCCGAAGTCGAACTCGATCTGGTAGACCGATGCGCCGATCAGGACACCGGCGAAGGCGAGGTACTGGACGAACTTCAGCCCGATGCCGTCGGGGCCCGCGTCGGCCGGACGCGCCTTGCGGCCCTCGTGCTCGAGGTAGAGCGCCGCCAGGGTGGAGAAGCCCGCGCCGCCGATCATCATGAGGTGGGTGGGTCCCCACAGCGTGACGTCCTGGCCGAAGATGCGGTGCCAGACGTCGTCGAGCGGGAAGCCCAGCAGCGCGTAGAGGCCGCAGCCGGCCATCACGATGCCGCCGACCGGTGCGTACCAGTCGTCGGTGATGCGGACCGCGGCCGGGCCGGGGCGCTCCCCGTCCAGGGGCAGCACCATCGCCGTGCAGCCGGCGACGAAGATGCCGAACAGGCCGATCAGGATGAAGTAGTGGGCCGGGTTTGCCAGCGCGCCGTCGTCGCGGCCGTTGCCGATGTGCAGGCTGACGTCCCAGATGAAGCCGAACAGCGCGCAGATGATCGACGAGATGAACATCGCGACGGGCAGCGCGACCCACGACGGACGTTTGAAGCGGTGCCCGCTCCAGTCGGCCAGCTTCCTGAGCCAGGTGATCTTGTGTTGGCGGTGCATCCAGCCGATCCAGAGCAGCACCGCCGTGACGACGCCGCCCGTGGCGGCTAAGCCGATGATCTCGTTGATGGCGGCGCCGCCGCCCTCAGAACCCTCAGCGGCCAGCACCGAGACGCTGGAAACCTGGTCGAACAACCCCACTGTCATCTCCCCAAGTCGCGCGGACCAAACCTACCGCTGGGTAATATTGCCAGAGACGGCCGACCCGAAACCAGGGGTACCGGGTAATTCATCCAGCGGTCACGGCTGCAGGACGACCTTCACCATCCCGTCTTCCTTCTTCTGGAACGTCTCGTAGGCCCCCGGCGCGGCGTCGAGCGGCAGCCGGTGCGTCGCGAACGACTCCACACCCAGCGGATCCTCGGCGGTCAGCAGCGGCAGGATCTCCGGCGCCCACCGCTTGACGTTGGCCTGCCCCATCCGCAGCTGGATCTGCTTGTCGAACAGCGTCTTCATGTCGATCGGATCGGCGACGCCGCCGTACACCCCGCTCAGCGATATGGTGCCGCCGCGGCGGACCAGCGAAATGGCGGAGTTCAGCGCGGCCAGCCGGTCCACGCCGGCGTTCTTCATCACCAGCCGGCCCACCGGCGCGGGCAGGAAACCGCTCGCGGTCTGCGCCGCCTCGGCGATCGGCGATCCGTGCGCCTCCATCCCCACGGCGTCGATCACCGCGTCGGCGCCGCGGCCCTCGGTGAGGTCGGCGACGACGACGTTGACGTCCTCGGTGCGCATGTCGACCACCTCGGCGCAGTACGGCCGCGCGCGGTCCAGCCGTTCGGTGACGCGGTCGACGCCGATCACCCGGCAGTCCTTGCGGTGGGCGGCGATGCGGCACGACATCGCGCCGATCGGCCCGAGTCCGAGCACGACGAGCGTGCCGCCGGCGGGCACCTCGGCGTACTCGACGGCCTGCCACGCCGTGGGCAGCACGTCGGACAGGTAGACGTAGCGGTCGTCGGGCCCGTCGTCGGGCACCTTGATGTGGGTGTACTGCGCCTGCGGCACCCGCAGGTACTCGGCCTGTCCGCCGGCGACCTCGCCGTACAGCTTGGAGTAGCCGAACAGCGCTGCGCCGGTGCCCTGGTCGCGGTTCTGGGTGGTCTCGCACTGGCTCTGCAGGCCGTGGTCGCACATGAAGCAGGACCCGCAGGAGATGTTGAACGGGATGACCACACGGTCGCCGACCTCGAGGTCGCCGACCGCGCTGCCAGTCTCCTCGACCACGCCCATCGCCTCGTGGCCGAGGATGTCGCCGGGGCTCATGAACGCACCGAGCACCTCGTAGAGGTGCAGGTCGGAGCCGCAGATGTTGGTGCTGGTGACCTTGATGATCGCGTCGGTCGGTTCCTTGATGATGGGGTCGGGCACCGTGTCGACCGACACCTTCCGCCGGCCCTGCCAGGTGACGGCACGCATACGTCCTCCTCTGAGATCTCGTGCTGATCGCTTTCGAAGGGCATGCCCGCAATGTGGTGCCCCAAACGGGCGGCGGGGTCAGCTCCAGGGGGTGGTCGGCCGGTCTCGGCGGTGACCGTCGACCACGACGTCGACCTTCTCGTCGAAGAAGCACACCCGGTCACGCACCGGTTCGGCGTCGTGCAGCGGGTCGGGATAGGTCCACGCGAGGTCGCGCGGCCCGCCGGGAAGGGAGAAGTAGTGGGCGCGGCCCTTGTAGGCGCAGTAGCTCGCGGTGTCGCTGGGTTCGAGGTCGGCGATGACGTCCTCGCGTGGGAGGTAGAAGCGCACCGGCAGTTTGGTCTCGAACAGCAGCATCGGCCGGGTCGACTCCGCCAGCCGGGCGCCGTCGAACTCGACGACGACGTGGCGGTCGCTGCGCAGCACGTCGATGCGGCTGAACGGATCGTGCGGGTGCCCGACGATCGGCTCGTCCTCCTCGCGCCAGTCGAACGGGTCGAACTGCAGGATCGCGTAGCCGTCGAGGTCGGGGTCCTGCGGTGTGAAAGCCGCGGCCGCGCCGGTCTGGTCGCCGGCGATCACGTCGTACGGGGTGCCGGGACAGCTGTGCGCGACGAACGGCACAGACGGATCGAGGACGGGGCGGCCGGGATCGTCGTCGTCGATCCCCGATTCGGCGCCCGCAGGAACGAGCTGGGCGGTGAGGTCGGCGATGGGCACGGCGTAAGCCGGCACGATGCGGCGCGGTTCCCACACCAGCCGGGCCCGGCTGGTGTCGGCGACGGGCTCACCGCCGAGTGACACCCGCACCCGCTTCTCGGTCGGCTCGAAGCGCAGCGCCCCGATGTTCCCGCCGAGCGCGTCCAGCATGCGTATCGCCATCTGGTGCTACTTCCGCGGCGGCTGGAGCACCTTCATGGCCAGCCGCATCACCGGGTCGGGGACGCGGTCCTTCGCGCCGAGGGCCGCGTCGGCGGCGCGGCCGCGCAGCGGGGTGCCGCGGCCGAACCAGCGGTTCAGCGGTCCGCCGGTCGGTTCGAGGTCGACGTGCAGGGGCGGCGCACCGTCGGCGGCGCCGAGCGCACGCCCGATGACCATCCGCTGGATCTCGCTGGTGCCCTCGAAGATGGTGTACAGCTTGGCGTCGCGGTACCACTTCTCGACCGGGTGGTCGGTGATGTAGCCCCAGCCGCCCATGGTCTGGATGGCCCGTTCGGTGGCCTTGACCGCCACCTCGCTCGCGGCGAGCTTGGACATCGACCCCTCGCCCCGGTCGAACGGCACACCGGTGGCGGCCATCCACGACGCTCGCCAGGTGAGCAGCCGCGCCGCGTCGATCTGCGTCGCGATGTCGGCGATCGGGAAGGAGATGCCCTGATTGTCGATGATGGGTGCGCCGAACGCCTCCCGCCGGTTGGCGTACTCGGTCATGTATTCCAGTGCGGCACGGGCGATTCCGAGGGCCTGCGCGGCGACCATCGGCCGGGTCTGCTCGAAGGTGCCCAGCGACGCCGAACCGGAACGGCGCGCGCCCTCGACGGCTTCGCGAGCCTTCTCCAATTTGTGCTCGAGCTTCTCGTTCCCGCCGAGAAGATTCTCGCCCGGCACGCGCACGCCGTCGAACTTCAGCTCGGCGGTGTGCGACGCCCGGCAGCCCAGCTTGTCGAGCTTGCGCACCAGCTGCAGGCCGGGTGTTCCGCCCGGGACGATGAACATCGCCTGCCCGCGGTGGCCGAGTTCCTGGTCGACCACGGCGTTGACCACGTGCACGTTGGCGATGCCACCGTTGCCGATCCACATCTTGTGGCCGTCGATGATCCAGTCGCCACCGTCGCGACGCGCCGTGGTGCGCAGGTTGCGGACATCGCTGCCGCCCTCGGGTTCCGAGATGGCCAGCGCGGCGAGCTTGAGATCGCCTGGAGTGCCGAAACATTCGGGCGCCCACTGCAGCATCTGCTCCGGCGACGCGGCCTGCCCGATCGCCGAGAGCGCCAGCGCGGGCATCACGACGGCCAGCCCGATGCCTGCGCAGCCCCAGAACAGCTCCTCCATGAACATCGGCAGCGACAGGCCGGTGGGGTCGCCGATCAGGTCGCGATAGAACAGCGGGCTGTAGAAGCCGCGCTGCGCCGCCTCCTCCAGCACCGGCCACGGGAATTCCTGGCGCTTGTCGTACTCCTGCGCCACGGGACGGATGCACTGCTCGGCGAACTCGTGGGCGCGCCGCGCGAGGTCGTGCTGCGCGATGGTGGGCGTCAGGTCGAAGGTCATCGATCGACCGATTAGCCGCGAGACGTCGCCGCGAAACCTCGACTCGCCTGAGCGGCCCACGACGACGGCCCCCGGATTGCTCCGGGGGCCGTCGTCGGGGGGTGTTACTTGACGTCGATGGTGACCGTCGGGCTGAAGGTGTTGTTGTTCTTGTCGTTGGAGCGCACGGCGTTGGGCCGGGTGCTGGCGTTGGGGCTGACCGAGACGACGCGGGCTTCGTCGAGCGGGACGTCGTTGAGGCGGTTGACCTGTACGCGGTAGCCCTGCGAGCGCAGTTCCTCGATGGCTTGTTCGGCGTTGCCGGGGCCGCTGGGTGCGGCGGCGGCGGGGCCGGCGAGGCCGATGAAGGCGGCGGCGAAGGCGCTGGCGGCGATGGTGGCGAATCCGAACTTGTTCATGGCCTTGCTTCTTTCTTGTGTTTCTCGTTGTGGTCTGACTGTTCAAACCGCCAGGTCAGGGGATTGATTTCCGTTGGCAGTGATTGGCCGACCGGTGGCAGGAAGTGATCGGTCGACGCTGGATCTGCCGTCGTCGACGGTCGTGAACCGCCCCTACGATCGATGCGTGAGCAAGGATTCCGCGACGGCCGGTCGACGGCGCCGCTTCGGGCTCGGCGTCGCTGTCGGCCTTGCGGTCTCGGCGGCGGTGCCGGCGGTCGTCGCGCCGGTGGTCATGTGGATCATCCGGTCACCGGCCGACGTGACGTCGCATTCGCTCACCACCATGGGCGTCATCGCCGCGGTCGCCGGTGTGTGGGTGTTCATCGCCGCTGTGCCACGGCTGATCGGCAGGGACTCCCGCACGACCGGCCTGATGAAGGTCGCAGGCTTCGTTGCCGCGGCCGTCTGCGCCTGGGCACTCTGGATGGCGTTCGGGGTCTTCCGGGCCCGGGACGGGCTGCCCTTCGTTGACAGCACCGGCGCGAGCATCCTCGCGGTGACCGCAGTGCTGTGTGCCGTCGTGGCGACGGTCTGCGCCCTCGCCACGGCCGCCGTCGCCGGCCCGGTCAGTGGCAGAACGGCGTGCTGCGTCGCCCTCGTCGTGCTGTTCGCCGTTCCCATCGTGAGCTACCGCACCGTTGCGGACCATCGCGGCGGCGTCTGGGCTGCCGATCTCATCGCGAAGGCTGCCCCGCTCGCCGCGACGCCCGATGCGGTCGGCCCCGTCCGCTACGAGATTCCGCTCGACGACGGCGAGAACCTGCCCGGGGCCTACGGCGCCGGCAACGGCTTCGTCGTCGACACCCGTAGGGAGATCACCGCCTACGACGGACGGACCGGCGAGAAACGCTGGCACGCCACCGACTACGGAACCAGTGGGCGACTACTGGTGGTGCGCCGCGACCGGGATGACAGGTCGGGGATCGTCGTGGTCTTCCTCTACCACGCGGTGATCGCGTTCGACGGCGGCACCGGCGAGGTGCTGTGGCGTCGCGAGTACAGCAGCGGCGGCAAGGTGACCGCGGCAACCGGATCGGTCGACGCACTCGGCATGGCGGTCTTCACCGCCGACGCAGCCGTGAGCGGGTCCAACAGCCGCACCCGCCTCCACTCCCTCGATCCCGCGACCGGACGTGAGCGCTGGAGCCAGCCCATCTCGTGCAGCAATCCGACTCTTCACCCCGGCACTCCGGGCCAATTCGCCTACGACTGTTCCAAGCCGTCGCTCATCGACGCGCACACCGGTGTATTCACCGATGTGCCCGGTGAATACGCGCCGAGGGCAGGCACCGACGTCTATGTGGCGTCGTTCACCGAGTGGGACGATCGCGGATCGGCGACGGACAAGACCCTCGTGATGGACCCGGACGGGCGGGTCGTCGACGAGATGTCGGGTGCAACAGCCGTTTCCACCGCCCACAACGGCTTCCTGCTCGTCCACAGTGGCGGCACCTGGATGATGCGCGATTACCGCAGTCACCGGTCGACGCCGGTGCCGCTGGGCTCCGTTCCCGTTCCCACGAATTACGAGCGGCCGAACACGGCCTGGCTCGACGACAGACTCCTGATCGCGGCGGAGAAGCGCGATGCGCCGCTGTTTCTCGTCGACCCGGCCCGTCCGACGCAGGAGCCACTCAGCAGCGCGCCGCCGTGCCCGGGCGACGAGACCGTCCGTGACCTCCAGGTCGTCGCCGGCGCCGTCGTCGCGCAGTGCGACACCGATCGCGTCGTCGGTGGTGCCTGGTGTTACCTGACGCTGACGGTGACCGTCGGGCTGAAGGTGTTGTTGTTCTTGTCGTTGGACCGTACGGCGTTGGGCCGGGTGCTGGCGTTGGGGCTGACCGAGACGACGCGGGCTTCGTCGAGCGGGACGTCGTTGAGGCGGTTGACCTGTACGCGGTAGCCCTGCGAGCGGAGCTCCTCGATGGCTTGTTCGGCGTTGCCGGGGCCGGTGGGTGCGGCGGCGGCGGGGCCGGCGAGGCCGATGAAGGCGGCGGCGAAGGCGCTGGCGGCGATGGTGGCGAATCCGAACTTGTTCATGGCCTTTGCTTCTTTCTTGGTGTTTCTCGTTGTGGTCTGACTGCTTAAACTCGCAGGTCAGGGGTTTAATTCCGCTGGCAGTAATTGGTTGACCGGTGGCAGGAACTGATCGCTGGACGCTCGCCGACACGACGACGGCCCCCGGATTTTCCGGGGGCCGTCGTCGGTGGTGCCTGGTGTTACTTGACGCTGACGGTGACCGTCGGGCTGAAGGTGGAGTTGTTCTTGTCGTTGGAGCGGATCGCGTCGGGGCGGATGCTGGCGTTGGGGCTGACCGAGACGACGCGGGCTTCGTCGAGCGGGACGTCGTTGAGGCGGTTGACCTGTACGCGGTAGCCCTGCGAGCGCAGTTCCTCGATGGCTTGTTCGGCGTTGCCGGGGCCGGTGGGTGCGGCGGCGGCGGGGCCGGCGAGGCCGATGAAGGCGGCGGCGAAAGCGCTGGCGGCGATGGTGGCGAATCCGAACTTGTTCATGGTCGTGCTTCTTTCTTGTCTCGAGGTTCGAGCCGTGGCGGAGAGGTCGCGGTTCGGACGCGGTGTCGGCCGGTTCTTGGTGGTTCTCGTTCCGGTCTGATCGCTTGAACGTGCAGGTCAGGGGTTTAATTCCGCTGGCAGGAATTGATCGACCGGTGGCAGGAAGTGTGCGCTTCGTGGCGCGCGGACCGGCGACGCCGCACACTGAAGCGCGATGGAATTGTCGGCACTGCGTCTTCGACAACGTGACGGCCTGACATGCGGTCCGGCCGTCGCCGTCGTCGCGCGCGCGCTGATGGATCCGGGCCACCGCGCCGCCCTGCTGAACCCCTCCGGGTACGCCGTCACCGCGTCCGGCCGCGACTGGTTCGCCGGCGAGCAGGGCCGCATCCACGCCGAGGTGAATCGCATCTGGCCGCGCCGGCTCGGAACGACTCCGCCGGGGATGGCCCGCGCGCTCACCGCGCAGGCCGCCGCCCACGGCGTCCGGTATCGCTGGCGACTGTGCCGCGGCCGGCGCGACGGCCTGGCCGACGTCCTGGCCGCCCTCGACCGGAAGCTCCCGGTGGCGATGTTGATCGGCAACTGGCTGCCCCGGCACTGGGTGCTGCTCACCGATCGCCACCGCGACGACGACCGCCGGGCCGACGGTCAGCTGCAGTGCTACGAGCCGTCGTCGGGCACCGTCGTGTCGGTGCCCATCACGGCGATCCGCGGCGCGTGCCTGACGGGCCTCGGTTTCCCGCGGGCGTACGCCGTGGTGGTCCCAACCCATCGGTGACTTCGACGGCCGTTCGAACGTATGATCGAACGGTGGGCGAGCTGAAGTCGATCGGCTACAACGGGCAGCCGACCCAGCACGCCTTTCGGGCGGTGGAACCGCCGGTCACGGTCCTCGTCGACCTCGCGGCGGTGTTCCCCCGGGAGCCGCACCGCGTCGGCGGATATCAACCCGCCGGCCTGCAGATGCACTCGGTCGTCGAAGGCCGGCTGACCTGCTGGGGAATGTGCGAGCAGGGCTACTGGTGGGGTCTTGTCACCTACGACGTCGCCTACGGTCCGCGGCGCAGGCCCGTCACCCACTGGATCCCGGCCTGGACGCTGAAGCGCAAGCCCGACGCCCGGTGACTCACGCGGCGTGCGCCGCCCTGGCGACGCGGCGCTGCGCCTCGGCGGGCGAGATCCGCAGATGTCGCGACAGCACCTCCGCCCAGGTGGCGCCGCCCATCCGCATCGGGTTGCCGATGGTGATCAACCGGCCGAGCAGCCGTTGCTGTAATTCGTCGGCCAGGGCGATCGACCGGTCGAGCCGGCGTAACACCTCCTCCAGTTCTCGTGGGGTCATGTCGGACAGGGGTAGCGCAGCCAGCGACCGGTCGGCGGCATCGAGCCTGTCCAATAGCGTGGTCAATGCGTCATTCGAACTCATGTTCGACACGCTAGCCGCCGCCACCGACAAGTCGTCGCTACTGTCGGTCGCATGGCTCCGAAGATCGCCACCGCCGACCCCGTTGACCTGCCCGGCCTGCTCGAATTCGTCCGGCCGCGGCACCGCATGGTGCTCACGACGTTCCGCGCCGACGGCGGACTGCAGAGCTCGCCGGTCACCGGCGGCGTCGACGACGACGGCCGCCTGGTGATCGCCAGCTACCCGCAGCGGGCGAAGTCACGCAACATCGGGCGCACCCCGCGCGCCAGCGTCACCGTGTTGTCCGACGACTTCAACGGCCCCTACGTCCAGGTCGACGGCGATGCCGAGGTGATCCTGCTGCCCGACGCGGTCGAACCACTGGTGGAGTACTTCCGAGCGGTGGCGGGCGAGCACTCCGACTGGACGGAGTATCGCCAGGCGATGGTCGCGCAGGGCAAGTGCCTGATCAGGGTCACGCCGGTGCGGTGGGGACCCGTTGCCACAGGCGGTTTCCCGCCGGCGTAGACCCTCGCGGGGCCGTCGGCGCGTGTGTGCCGCATCACGATCGAACCTGCCGAATACCCGCCCCCGGATATTGACGAGGGCTATATTCGGCCTGTGATCAGCGGGAATTCGCTGATGGGGCGGGAGAATGAGCTGGCGCTCATTCGCCGTGCCCTGGGCGGGGGAGGCGGCTACGCCGGCGTGGTGATCGTCGGTGCCGCGGGCGTGGGAAAGACCAGGCTGGCGCGGGAAGTGTTGGCGCGCAGCGCAACTGCGAACGACCGGGTGACCTGGGTGGTCGGCACCGAGTCGGCGCGGCCGCTGCCGCTCGGCGCGTTCAGTGCGACGATCAGCCCGGCCATGTCGGAGGCCCTGACCAGTGTGCGCCGCCTCATCAATTCATTTGTGCCGCAACATCGCCACGGCCGGGTACTGGTCGGCGTCGACGACGCCCACCTGCTCGACGGGCTGTCCGCGCACGTCGTGCACCAGCTCGCGCAGTCGGCCGGGGTGCGGTTGGTGGTGACGGTGCGCGCCGGTGCGGAGGAGCCGGACGCGGTGACCGCGCTGTGGAAGGACGGGCTGCTGGCGCGGCTCGACCTCGAGCCGCTGTCGGCGGAGGCGACCAGCACCCTGATCGAGAAGACCCTGGAGGGGCCGGTGGACAGCCGCACGGCGCGGCGGTTCTGGAAGCTCACCGGCGGGAACGCGCTGTATCTGCTGCAGCTGCTCAAGGATCAGGTGGCGGCGGGCCGCATCCGCCAGGTGGCCGGGGTGTGGATGTGGGACGGCGACGTGGCCGTCTCCCAGGGCATCACCGACATGGTCGGCCGCCAGCTCGGCAGCCTCACCCCCGGACCGGCCCTCGTGGTCGACCTGCTCTCACAGTGCGAGCCGCTGAGCGTCGACGTGCTGTGCGATCTGGCGCAGCGCAGCGACCTCGAGGCGGCCGAGCAGATGCGGCTGGTCAACGTCGAGCGGACGCCCGCGGGGCTGACCGCCCGGCTGGCCCACCCGCTCTACGGCGAACTGCGCCGGGCGGCCGCCGGCGAGATGTACCTGTCCAGCCTGCGCGGGAAGCTGGCCCGCAGGCTCGGCGAACAGCCCGACGGCGACATGCAGGCGACGGTCCGGCGCGCACTGCTCACCCTGGAGTCCGATCTGCCGCCCGACCCGCAGCTCTACCTCCAGGCGGCGCGACACGAGCTGGCACTCCTCGATCCCGACGCGGCCGACCGGTTCGCCACTGCCGCAGCCGAAGCCGGTGCGCCCGAGGCCGCTCCGCTGCGCGCGATGACGATGATCCTGCTCGGCTGCGGCGACCGGGCGGAGGAGGTGCTGTCGGACATCGGCACCGGCGACCGCGCCGACAGCCACCACTGGGCGACGCTGCGGGCCGCGAACCTGACGTGGCTGCTCGGCCGCCCCCGCGATGCGGTGACGATCCTGGAGGCGCTGGCGGCGGCGCCGGAGACCGATGCCGAACTGGCGGCGCGGCTGGCCATCGAGGCCGGGGTGGACGCGGTGCTGGGCCGGTGCGTCGCGGCGGAGGAGAAGGCGCGCGCGGCGCTGGACACCGGCTCGCTGACCGATCTGCACGCGATGCTGGCGTCCATCGCGCTGATGATGGCGCTCGGCGCACTGGGCCGCGCCGAGGAGATCGAAGAACTCGCCACCCGCGCCATCGAGCGGGCGGTCACGTCGTTCGAGTCGTCGCAGATGCGGTTCTGGTTCGGCGGGGTGCACGGCCGGGCGTGCCGTCTCAACGGCCGTATCGACGAATGTGTGCGCTGGGCCGACGAACTCGCCGAGTCCGCACGCGACGTGCCGGGACTGGCCCATGCCAACCTGGCCTCGCTGCGGGCGCACGCGATGCTGTCGCGGGGGGCGATGCGCGACGCGGCGAAGCTGCTGCACGAGGCGCTGGCGGGGGCCGAGCAGCACGGCGTCACCAGTGGTCTGCGGGCCGCCAGCTGCTTCGGGCTCGCCGAGGCGCACGCGAAGCTCGGCGAAGCCGACGCCGCGCGGCATGCGCTCGAGGAGGCACGCCGGTGCGTGCCGGACGACTACGTCTACATGCAGACCAACCTGTCGCTGGCCACCGGCTGGACGCTGGCGGCGGGCGGCGAACTCACCGAGGCCGTCAAGGTGGCCCACGCCGCCGCCGGGGACGCCCGTGACCGCGGCCAGCCCACCCACGAGCTGGCGTGCGTGCAGGCGATCGTGCTGTGGGGCGACACGTCGATGACGAAGCGCGCCCGCGAGCTCGCCGACTCGCTGCGGTTGCCGCTGGCCGACGTGGTGGCCCGGCACGCGGAGGCGCTCGAGGCCGACGACGG
>NZ_JAUMSQ010000110.1:0-13214 GCF_030519285.1 Mycolicibacterium arseniciresistens | reverse complement strand
CTCCCAACTAGGAAGTGTTGCAATCACTCCTTGAACCCAAGCGAGAGAAGCGAGCAACAACCGTTGTCTCGGCGGACGTCGGTCAGACGGTCGTGCGGTCGCGGCCTTCCCAGAACGGCTTCCGCAGGTCCTTCTTCATGATCTTGCCGGTCGGGTTGCGCGGCAGTTCCTCGGTGATGTCGACACTGCTCGGGCACTTGTAGCGGGCCAGCCGCTCACGGCACCAGGCGATCAGTTCCTCCTCGGTCGCCGATCCCTCGAGTGAGACAACGGCTTTGACGGCCTCTCCCCACTTCTCGCTGGGAACGCCGATGACGGCCACCTCCACCACCGCCGGGTGCTCGGCCAGCACCCGCTCCACCTCGATGGAGTAGATGTTCTCGCCGCCGGAGATGATCATGTCCTTGAGCCGGTCCTCGACGAAGATGTAGCCGTCGGAGTCGATCCGCCCGATGTCGCCGGTGCGGAAGAAGCCGTCGGGGGTGATGGCGTCGGCGGTGGCGTCGGGGCGGTTGTGATAGCCCTTCATCAGCTGCGGTGTGCGGAACCACAGCTCACCCTGCTCGCCCTCGGGCACGTCCTCCATGGTGTCCGGGTTCACCACCCGCAGTTCGGCATTCGGGATGAGCGTGCCCGCGCTGACCAACCGCTCCGGGTGCTCGGTGTCGCGGTGTTCCCCGGGCATGAGGTGACTGATCACACCGCACACCTCGGTGAGCCCGTAGACCTGGATGAAGTCGGTTTCGGGCCAGGCCTCGAGCGCGGCCCTCAGCAGGGGCAGCGGCATCGGTGAGGCTCCGTAGCAGTACGTCTTCAGCGCGCCGAACAATTTGACGGCATCCTCGCCGGACTCGAGCACCTTGGCCAGCACGGCGGGCACCAGGAAGGTCCGGTTCGCACCCTTGAGGATCGCGCCGGCCAGCGATGCGCCGTCCACTTCGCGGGTCATCACGCTGGGCACGCCGTCGTGGATGCCGAACTGTACGTAGGACGATCCGCCGACGTGGAAGAGCGGCATCGACACCATGTTCTTGTCGCCGTCGTCGAAACCCCAGCCGTCGTGGGCGTTCACTGTGTGCGCGACGACGTTCGCCTGCGACAGCATCACGCCCTTGGGCCTGCCGGTGGTGCCCGAGGAGTACATCACGAGGCAGACGTCGTCGGGTTCGACGGCGTCCGCGCGTCCGGTCGGGGTGGCGGCGGCCAACAGGGCCTCGTACTCGTCGCCGTCGGCGCCGTCGGGCGTGAGCTCGACGAGGTGCTCCACCGAGAGCCGGTCGCGGATCTTCTCGATCGCCGGCCGCAGTTCGGCGCCGACGACGAGCACCGTTGCGCCGCAGTCGTTGAGGACGAAGTCCAGTTCGTCGCCGGCCAGCCGGAAGTTGATGATCGCGTTGGCGGCGCCGAGCGAGGCGGCCGCGAGCGTCAGTTCGACACCGGCCGGGTGGTTCTTGTCGAGGAACGCCACGACGTCGCCACGTCCGACGCCGAACCCGGTGAGCGCTCCGGCGAGCCGGCGGATCCGGTCGTTCCACTGGGCCCAGGTCCAGGACCGGTCGAGATACACGAAGGCCTCTTCGTCCGGTTTGACCTCGGCCCAGTATGCGGGCCGGTCGTCGAGGAAGCGCGGTGGCGGCAACTCAGGCATGGGCAAAGCGTGCCATGACAACCGTCGTTGTCAATCCTCTTTGGCCGAGTCGGCCGCGGCGGTCGCCGGGTTGTGGATTCGGCGCAGGCCCTTGCGGTCGTAGAAGCGGGTGACCACGGCACCGATCAGCAGACCGATCACCAGACCGACGGTCGTCATCACCAGCGAGTGGGTGAGCCCGGCGTCGGCGCGTCCGTCCAGATAGAGCAGCGCCCGGGCGCCGAGGAACACCTGATGCATCGGCTCGAACGTCGCCAGCCAGCCGAACACCTTGGGCGCCGCCTCCAAGGGGATCGTGGCTCCGTTCGAGGGCAGGCCGAGCATCACGAAGATGAACAGGTTGACGATCAGTCCCATCGAACCCAGTACCGACACCAGCGACGTCGCGGTGATGCCGACCGCCGCGATCGTGAACACCCCGTAGAGCCACAGCGTCAGCACATTCGGGATCGGCATCCCGAGGGCCGTCGCGATGCCGATGTAGGCGGCCGAGGTGAGCACCGCGAGGATCACCATGAACGCCCACTTGAGGACCAGGGTCCGGAACCGAGAGATGTTCACCTGTTCGGCGAACCGGTACACCGGGCCGAGCTCGGCCGGGATGTAGCCCAGCATGGAGTCGACCAGCGAGCTGACGATGATGCTGCCGGTGAACCCGGCGAGCAGCAGCAGCAGCGCGTAGTAGAACGCCGACAGCCCGTTGCCGGTGCCGCTCGGCAGCGGATTGTGGTCGTTGACCTGGATGTCGATCGGGCTGGACAGCGTCAGCGCCACACCGGCGGGCAGCGCGGCACCACCGCCGGCCTGGGTGACCTCGGCGGTGATCTTCTTGCCGATCGTGGTGTTGGCCTCCTGCACGGCCTTGCCCAGCGCGAGACCGGCGATGCTGCCGCCGAGTTCGCCTGCCCGTGGGTTCGTCGACACGGTGATCACCGGCCGGACCACCTCTCCCGGCCGGGCGGCGCCCGTCGCGAGTGCCTGCAGGCCGGCCGAGAAGTCGGCGGGTATCTGCACCACCCCGTACACCTGCGCGGAATCCAGCTGCCGGTCGGCTTCCTCGGCGGAGAGCACCCGCACGTCGAAGTCGTGCGAGTCGAGGCCGGACACCAGCCCGTCGGTGATCTGCTTGCCGTCGGGCCCCTGGTCCTGATCGACGACGGCCACCGGGAAGTGGTGCAGGTTCGAGGTCGGGTTGAGGATCCCGCCGAGATACAGGGCGGCCAACGCCGAGAAGACCACCAGCACAACGATGATCGGTTGCAGCCAGAACCTCGGTGTCCGGATGGTGGCGAGCGGATCGGGTGCGGCGTGCCGCGCGTGCTCGAGCGAGTGCATCGGGTCTCCTGTCATCGGGACGGCGGGCGGGCGCGGTCGTGTGGGCGGGGGCGCAGCAGGATGAGGGCGAGCACGATCGCGACCACCGGGACGGCGGCCATCATCAGGCTGAGGGTGTGGATGGCGTCGATCATGGCATCGGTCGCACCCACGACGACCTCCCTCGCGCGTTGCGGGTCGAGCACGTTGCCACCACCCACCGAGGACACCGACGTGCCGTGCGCGACCTGCAGTGCCTCGCGGGCTTGGGGCTCCGTGATCCCCGAACCCGCGAGCCGCTCCATGCCGTCCCGGAGGAACAACGTGGTGCCGACGAGCGCGAACACCGCAGGCCCGAGGGAGTAGCCGGCCTGTCCGACAGCGGATTTCACCGCGGACACCGAGCCGCCGAGATCGGCTGGCGCCGCCGACATCATGATCGTGGACTGCGGTGTCTGCACCACCGCACCGCCGACGGCGTTGAGCAGCACCGCGGCGAACAGCAGCCACATCGACGTCTTCTCGCCGACCGTCGCCAGCACCAACAGTCCGGCGAGCAACAACAACAGCCCGGTCACCAGCACCGCGCGCTCACCGAAGCGCGTCGCGGCCCGGCCCGAACCCGTCGCGGCGATCGCCTGCATCAGGGTCGCGGGCACCAGCAGCAGACCGAGCAACGCGGGCGACTCACCGCGCACCGACACCAGGTAGTACGCGAACAGGATCGTCGAGCCACCCGTGATGAAGTTGAACGCGGCGCCTGCGGTCACCGCGGCGTTGAACCGCCCCGACCGGAAGATGCGCAGATCGAGCGCCGGATCGGGAGCGGTCCGCTCGCGCAGCAGAAAGGCCGCGCCCGCAACGACACCCACCGCGATGGCGACGACGGCGTCGGTGTTCAGTCCGCGCTGCAGCCGCGAGATCCCGTAGACGAGCGCGAGCAGCGCCGCCGCGACCAGCGCCAGGCCCGGTATGTCCAGGCGACCGGGTGCGCGCGGCGTCTCGGGCACGTACCGCAAATGGATCACCAGCGCGATGACGGCCGCGACGGGCGCGACCAGGAAGCCCGTCCGCCAGCCCAGGTGTTCGGCCAGCAGACTGCCGATCGCGGGCATCGGTGTGGTGAGCGCGAAACCGGCGCCGAGATACAGCCCGATCGCCGCGGCTCGCCGTTCCGGCGGGAACACCGCGTTGATCGTCGCCAGCGAGAGGCCCAGCAGGAAGGCGAACGCCACCCCGGAGCCCGCGCGGGCTGCCATCAGCACCGCACCGGTCGGCGCGGCCGCGGCGAGGATGCCGAAGCCGATCGCCCCGAGCAGGCCGCCGGTGAACATCCGCTTCATGCCGTAGAGATCGCCGAGCGCACCGGCGCCGAGCACCGCCGCCGCCAGCGTCAGGGTGGCCAGGCTGGCGACGAAACTCGCCGTGCTCGGCGCCATCTCCAACCCGGCCCGGACCTCGGAGATGTTGGCCGACAGGATCGTCGGATCAGCCGCGGTGATGCTGTACCCCAGCCCCATCGCGATGACGGTCATCGTTGCCGCCAGGCCGGACACCGTCACCGGCGACTCGTCGCGCTGCGCGCCGGGCGCGGGTGAGGTCATCCCGTGTGTACCGGACGGCCTGCCAGATACGTTGTCCGGACGTCGAGATCGGCGATCTCCTCCGGAGGTACCGAGCGCGGGTCGGCCGAGAGCACCACCATGTCGGCGTACTTGCCCACCTCCAGCGAGCCGATCACGTCGTCGGAGAACAACTGCCAGGCCGCGTCGATGGTCTGGGCGCGGATCGCCTGATCGACGGTCAGCCGCTCCTCCGGCCCCAGCACCCGGCCACTCGGTGCGGTGCGGGTGACCGCGACGCTGATGTTGCGCAGCGGCTCCTCCGGCGTGACGGGCGGATCGTTGTGCAGCGAGATCCGCATGCCCGTCTTGACCGCGGAACCGCAAGGCATCCAGCGGTTCCCGTGTTCGGGGCCGAAGAGTCCGTCGACGATGACGTCGCCCCAGTAGTGGATCTGGTCGACGAAGATGCTGCAGGTGACCCCGAGGTCGTGGGCGCGCTGCAACTGTTCGTCACGGATCGCGCCGACATGCTCGAGCCGCAGCCGGTGATCGTCGCGCGGGTGCTTGGCCAGCAGGGCCTCGTACACGTCGAGGATGGTGTCGACGCCCGCGTCGCCCTGGACGTGACACGCCATCGGCCAGCCGAGCGGGAAGTAGGCCTCGACGATCTCGGTGAGCTGCTCGCGGCTGTAGTTGGCGTGCCCGCAGGAACCCGGGACCACGCCGATCGTGCGGGTCGCGTCGGTGTCGAGATAGGGGAAGGACAGATCGATGTTGCCGATCCACGGTGATCCGTCCACCCAGATCTTGATGCCCACCTGGCGGACGACGTCGTCACCATCTCCGGGAGTGACGGCGGTGTTCATCTCCGGGTTGGAGATCTCGTAGGTGCGCAACCGGACGGTCAGGTGGTCGCGCATCTGGTCCACCAGCGGCCGGAACACCGGGTCGAACGCCATCTCCGAACAGGTGGTCAGGCCGGCCTTGTTCAGCCGGGCGCATTCCGCGAGCAGCATCTGCGGGAAGTCGGCGATCGAGGTGGCTCCCGCCATCAGCGGGAACACCGCGCCGGTCTCCTCGGCGGTGCCGTCGAGCTCGCCGTTCTCGTCGCGACCGTATTTGGCGCCTTTCGGATCCGGGGTGTCGCGGTTGATGCCGGCGTTGCGACCGGCGACGGAGTTGAAGAACGCCTTGTGCCCGGAGTTGTGGATGATCACCAACGGCGTCTCCGGCGCGATGCCGTCCAACCAGGCCAGCGTGGGCTCCGGCAGGCCGGGCTGCAGCAGCGCGTCCCAACCCACCAGGTAGGCCCCCTCGTCGCCGCGCTTGTCGACCTCCGCGCGCACCATGGCGACGATCCCGTCGGCATCTGTGACGGTGACCGGCCGGATGTCGACCATCCGGTCGGACAGCACGACCGCCTCCATCAGCGGATGGCCGTGCGCCTCGACCAGGCCCGGCATCACGCAACCGGAGCCGATGTCGACGACCTCGGTGTCCGGGCCGATCCACGCGTCGATCTCGGCGCGGTCACCGACCGCGGCGATGCGGCCGCCCGATACGGCCAGCGCCTCGGCGGTAGGCTGCACGGGATTGACGGTGAGGACATTTCCGGTGATGACGAGGTCAGCTGCAGGCACCGGGTGATGGTAGCGGCAACGCCTTGACCTGCGGTGACGTTCATGCCCAACAGTCACCAAGAATTTGCTGAAAAATTCTTGCGCGCCATGTCGATTTTCGGGGGGTGCCGCTCGACGTATGTGCGAGGGCACGATGGAGCGGGCCCCTTCCACACCGAAGAAGGAGACGAAGAATTGGCGCGTTACATGCTGATCATGCGGTCCACCCCCGAGGCCGAGGCCGCGATGGCAGAGCTGGAGATCGACTTCAACGAGATCATCGAGTCGATGGGCCGGTTCAACGAGGAGCTCGTCAAGGCCGGCGTGCTGCTGGCCGGCGAAGGGCTGACCGGACCCGAGGAAGGCTTCGTCGTCGACTACAGCTCCGACCCACCGGTGGTCACCGACGGTCCCTACACCGAGGCCAAGGAGCTGTTCAACGGCTTCTGGATCCTCGACGTGTCGTCCAAGGAGGAAGCCAAGCAGTGGGCACAGAAGGTCCCGCTGGGCAAGGGCGTGAAGGTCGAGGTGCGCCGGGTGTCGGAGACCGACGAGTTCCCGCTGGACAATCCGTGGATCCAGAAGGAGATCCAGTGGAAGGCCGACCTGGCCGAGAAGATCGCGGCGCAGGCGCGGGCCGACGCCGACAAGTTCGCGAGCCGCTGAGGAACACGGCTATCTGGCGCGGATCCTGATGGGTCCGCGCCAGTCGGCGTCCGGGTCGAGAACCTCACCGCGCTGGGTGATCTCGACCTCGCCCTGCCGAGCCAGGTCGCGGGCCACCGCACGGGCGTCGTCCATCCGGTCACGCCAGTGTTCACCGCCGACGGCCCGCGCCGCATCCGAGGGGCAGGTGCTGCTGGACGGGCCGCGATGCACGGCGAGTGCGCGGATCGCGGACCGCAACCGCTCACGCATCGGACCGTCTGCCAGCGCCGCGCGGGCGTGATCGGCGGCCGGCGAACCGCCGTCGGCGATGCGCGAAAGCTCCGTCCGCAACGCGTCAGTCACGCCGTCCATGATCCCCGGTGGCCGGTAGCCACCGGGAACCGGACGATCAGAAGAAGGTCTGCGTGTTGGTGACGGTGCCGTTGTCGCACTTGATGGTGACGTTCCAGTTCGCGAACTTCGGGATCGCCGGGACGATGGCCAGATCGAACGTGCCGTTGGCGGGCAGCGGGAAGCTGCGCGAGTAACCGTCGGAGTCGTAGGTGCACTGCGAGGCGACGCCGCTGCGGTCGGTGATCCTGGCGGTCAGGCCGCCCACCCGCGGCGACCAGCTGACCGTCGGGCCCTGCTTGGGCGCCTCGGGCTTCGGCGCGGGCTTCTCTTCGGGCTTGGGCGCGGGCGGGGCGGCCTTGGCCACCCGGGATGCGGCGGCGGCGTTGTCGGTGGCCGCTTCGTCGCGGACCGACGGGATGACGCACACCTTGTCCCCCGGGCTGGCCTCGCGCCAGACGAAGCCCGACTTGCACGTCGGACTCCCGGGCACCGCGTTCCCTGCGGCCGCGGCGTTCTCTGCGGCGGTGCGTGACCGGACTCCCGGCGTGACGCAGACGTGGTCGCCCGCGAATGCCTCACGCCAGACGAACCCCGGGATACAGGCATCGGGTTGGGCCGCCGCCGTGGGCGCCAGCGCGATCGCCCCGCCCGCGGCGAGCAGCGCTGCGGCCAGCGGAGCGAGAGCTACGCGCTTTGCTTGAATCGTTGACATCTTGACCTCATCTCACGGGCATGACCCTCGCCAATGCCTCTACGTCGGGAATTGTGCGCCGCTGGACTGATCTTGCGGAAGCGAACAGAACGTTACGAATTTGCTCGCTTGAATACGCGAGTAGTCGAGTACTCCATCCGCGGCCGCGTGGCACTCCACTGCCGGCCGACGGCAACAACCGGGATCGCCTTCTGCATTTCTGGAACACGTTCTAGTCTGAGTGCCATGACCTCGGTTGCTGATTCCTCCCGCGAACTCTCGTCGGCCGAACGGCTGCGCCATCCGATCCACTCCGGGCACCTCACGGTGGGCGCGCTCAAGCGCAATCGGGACCGCCCGGTGCTGTTCCTCGGCGACACCACGATGACCGGCGGCCAACTCGCCGAGCGCATCAGCCAGTACATCCAGGCGTTCGAGGCGCTGGGTGCGGGCACCGGGGCGGCCGTCGGGCTGCTGTCGCTGAACCGGCCCGAGGTGCTGATGATCATCGGGGCTGGGCAAACTCAGGGCTATCGCCGCACGGCACTACACCCCCTCGGGTCGCTGGAGGATCACGCCTACGTGCTGTCCGATGCCGAGGTCACCGCGCTGATCATCGACCCCAACCCGATGTTCACCGAGCGCGCGCTGGGACTGCTGGAAAAAGTGCCGACGCTTCAGAAGATCCTCACCATCGGCCCGGTCCCAGAGGCGCTGGCGGACGTCGCGGTGGACCTCAGCGCCGAGGCAGCCAAGTACGAGCCGAAGCCACTGGTCGCCGCCGACCTGCCGCCCGACCACATCGGCGGGCTCACCTACACCGGTGGCACCACCGGAAAGCCCAAGGGCGTCATGGGCACCGTGCAGTCGATCACCACGATGACGACCATCCAGCTCGCCGAATGGGAGTGGCCGGAGCGTCCGCGCTTTCTGATGTGCACCCCGCTGTCGCACGCCGGGGCGGCCTTCTTCGTCCCCACGGTGGTCAAGGGCGGCGAACTCATCGTGCTGACGAAGTTCGACCCGGCCGAGGTGCTGCGGGTGATCGAGGAGCAGAAGATCACCGCCACCATGCTGGTCCCGTCGATGATCTACGCGCTGATGGACCACCCGGATTCGCACACCCGTGACCTGTCGTCGCTGGAGACCGTCTACTACGGCGCCTCGGCGATGAACCCGGTACGGCTCAAGGAGGCGATCCGCCGGTTCGGGCCGATCTTCGCCCAGTACTACGGCCAGTCCGAGGCACCGATGGTGATCACCTATCTCGCCAAGGGCGACCACGACGAGAAGCGGCTGACGTCCTGCGGCAGGCCGACGGTGTTCTGCCGCACGGCACTGCTCGGCGAGGACGGACAGCCGGTGCCGCAGGGCGAGGTCGGCGAGATCTGCGTGTCCGGGCCGCTGCTGTCCGGCGGGTACTGGAAACTGCCCGACGCCACCGCGGAGACGTTCCGCGACGGCTGGATGCACACCGGCGATCTCGCCCGCGAGGACGAGGACGGCTTCTGGTACATCGTCGACCGCACCAAGGACATGATCGTCACCGGCGGCTTCAACGTGTTCCCCCGCGAGGTGGAGGACGTCGTCGCCGAACACCCGTCGGTGGCCCAGGTGTGCGTGATCGGGACACCCGACGAGAAGTGGGGCGAAGCGGTCACGGCGGTGGTGGTGCTGCGGCCCGACGCCGCGACCGACGAGGACGCCGTCGCGACGATGACCGCCGAGATCCAGGCCGCCGTCAAGGAACGCAAGGGCTCGGTCCAATCGCCCAAGCAGGTCATCGTCGTCGACTCGGTGCCGGTGACCGCACTCGGCAAGCCCGACAAGAAGGCGGTGCGCGCCCAGTTCTGGGCGGGCGCCGGCCGCGCCGTCGGGTAGCAGCCGACTTTCGGCGTTTCGCCGATACCCGGGGCGGGTAAAGACTGGCCGACACACCATCGAGACAGGACACCTACCGCGATGACCGACCCGACCACCGCCGCAGCCGCGTCCCGCACCTCCACCCCCTCCGAGGCCCTCAGCACCTGGGCGCTCTTCCTCAGCATGATCGCGATCGTCGGGTTCGCGATGAGCATCGGCGCCTTCGGCCTCGACCGCATCGGCTTGTCGTTCGGCGCGGGTCTGCTGTCGCTGACCAGCTTCGTCGCCAGCATGTTCTTCTTCCATGCCGACGCCGAGGACCCCGCCGACTCCTGACGGTCCGCGCTAGCGTGGCGGAGTGCCGGACACCGACCTCCGCGAGACCGTCGACGCCGTCTGGAGGATGGAGGCGGCCAAGATCGTCGCCACGCTGACCCGGGTGGTCGGCGACGTCGGGATGGCCGAGGACCTCGCCCAGGAAGCGCTGATCGAGGCGCTCGTCCAGTGGCCTGAAGCCGGGGTGCCGCGCAACGCCGGCGCATGGCTCACCACCGTCGCCAAGCGCAAGGCCATCGATCAGTGGCGACGGCAGGAGTCGCTGGACGCCAAGTACGCCGTACTGGCCCGCGAGCTGGAGACCCACCTCGACGAACCGGCGTGGGACCCCGACCGCATCGACGACGACGTGCTGCGGCTGATGTTCATCTCCACTCACCCCGTGCTGTCACGGGAGAGCCAGATCGTGTTGACGTTGCGCGTGATCGGCGGTTTGACCACCGAGGAGATCGCGCGGGCCTTCCTCACCTCCAAGGCGACGATCGCGGCGCGCATCACGCGGGCCAAGAAGACGCTGGCCGCCGCAGAGGTGCCGTTCGAGGTGCCACCCCGCGACGAGTATCCGCAGCGGCTCTCCGCGGTGCTTGCGGTTATCTACCTGATTTACAACGAGGGCTACTCCGCGTCCTTCGGGCAGCGCTGGATCCGCGACGAACTGTGCAGCGAGGCACTGCGACTGGGCCGCGTGCTGGCGGCGCTCACGGATAATCAACCCGAAGTGCACGGACTGGTCGCGCTGATGGAATTCCAGTCCTCACGCTTCGCGGCGCGCACCGACACCGAAGGCCGGGCGATCCTGCTCGAGGACCAGAACCGGGCGAAATGGGACCGCGCGCAGATCCAGCGCGGCGTCGCGGAACTGCAGAAGGCCGCAGATGCCGTGCAGCGCAGGGGAACCGGCTGGGGACCGTACGCACTGCAGGCGGCGCTGGCCGAATGCCATGCCGTCGCGCCGACCGCCGGGGACACCGACTGGGCCCGCATCGTCACCCTGTACGACGGACTGATCCAGGTGGCCCCCTCCCCGGTCGTCGAACTCAACCGGGCGGTGGCCGTCGCGATGGCGTCCGGACCCGCCGAGGCGCTCGCCATCGTCGACGGCATCACCGGCCTCGGGGACTCCTATCTGCTGCCCAGCGTGCGCGGTGAGTTGCTGGCGCGGTCGGGTCGCCACGACGAGGCGGCCGAGGAGTTCGACCGGGCCGCGAAGCTGACCGACAACGAGCGCGAGCGGGACGTGTTGACCGACAAGGCAGCTCGGGCGCGGTCGGGCTGACGTAGCGGACTACGCTTCTGCGGATGCCCGTGCGGGCAGATGCTGGACCCGACTGGGAGAGTCGGGAGGTGGGCATGGTCGTTTCGGACACTGCGATCGACGTCGCCCTCACCTTGGCGACCCCGGTGCTCACCACCGCACTCGGCATCGTCGGCTTGACCGTCAGCGACTGGCGGCAGAAGCGGACCCAAGCGGGCCGCCTGAAGCACGCCTTTGAAGACGCCAACCGACAGGTCGCGTTCGCCACGGAGTGGTTGAAGGCGCGTGAGGCGGTGGTGACTGATACCGCAACGCTGGAAACGGCCCGCGCCGAGACCCTGGCCTGGCTCGACGACGCCTGGACGAAGGTGGCGCAGTCGAAGGCAGTTCAGGCCCAGAACAAGCCGCCTGTCACGCTGCGGCGATTGTTCCTTCTGTTCCCGATGCAGAGCGGGTTGGCGCGGCGGTTGCGCGCGGGGTACTTGTTTGTGTCAAGTTTCCTGCCGCTCTTCATCTTGGGGGCGGTCTACGGCTGGCTTACTCATGCCCAGCACGACTCGTCGCCGTATGTCGGGAGTTCGCACTTCTATCGCAACGTAGTCGGACTGGGTGTCGTGCTGTTGCTCAGCGCCGGTCTCCGCTCCTACGCGATTCACGCGGAGACGAATCGGCCGTCAGTTCATCACGGCGGGAAAGGCTTACGGCGCGCACTTCTCCTCTACAGGTTCCACCGGCCGGCTGCAAAGGTCGTCCGCATCCTCTTCTACCTCCTGCTCGCGCATACCTTTTCTTCGGTGGTCAGCACGACATTGATGGGCGTCGGCCCGAAGGAAGAACTCGCTCTGCACCTCGGGTTGATCGCCACCTACGTTGCCTGGACCGCCCTTCTCGCCATCTGGGCCGCCTCGCTGGAAGCCGCCGCGAGTCAGGCGCCCGGCACGCCGGTCCTGGCCGCCACCGAATCCGCCGACGCCGTGTCGAACACGTCGATGACGACGTCGGTGTCGCGGTAGCCGCCGATGTGGTGCAGGCCCGCGGTGGCGGCGATCACGTCGTTGGCGTGGTCGCCGCTCATCGGGTAGTCCTCGACACGGTGCCGCCAGTGCGCGGCGATCACGGTCGCGCCGTGTGACAGCAAGGGCACCTGCCGGTCGAGCACCGCCCGCAGGGTGGCCGGTTGCAGGTAGTAGCAGACCTCCGAGAGCACCACGAGATCGAATCGCGCCTGCGGCCATGGGCCGTCGATCGACTGGCGCAGCAGCGTCACCTGACGTCGGCGCTGCGCGGCGAGCAACCGGCGGTGCGTGGCGTCCAGCGCACCGCTCGCGACGTCGGTGGCCGTCACGTGGTCGCACCGGCCGGTCAGCAGTTCGGTGAGCACGCCGACCGAGCACCCAGGTTCGTACGCGTGCCGGTACCGCGGGTAGGGCAGCAGCGCCATCGTGATCGCGTACTTGCGGCGTTCGTACCACCTGCCCTGAAGCTGCCAAGGGTCGGCGGCCCGGGCGTACAGGCGCTCGAAGTAGTCGTCGGGGAGTCGCGACGTCACCTGAACACCACCTCTCCCACCGTCAGCAACCGCGCGAGCACGTACCGCGGCAGCACCGCTTCCTGCCCATTCGGCTCGAATTGGCTGCGGAAACACTGTGCCGCATCGACTTTACGCTGCGTTGCGGAGTGGGTCAGCGAAGTTCGGCGGGCCCTGTGCCACGGCACCGTGGCATCGCCCGGTTCGGCCCAGTGCCACATCCACACCGGATACTCCATCAGCACAGCACCGGTTCGGGAGGTCGCCTCGGCGGCCGCCCGGCCGACGGCCTCGTGGTCGGGGTGGCCGTCTCCGCGCCAGGTGGCCGCGCACCAGACGCCGGCCGGTTCGGCAGCCAGTACCTCGGTGAGTGCGTCGGCGAGTCGGGCCTGA
>NZ_JAUMSQ010000011.1:0-71978 GCF_030519285.1 Mycolicibacterium arseniciresistens | reverse complement strand
GGGTCGACGTCGATCTCGGCCGGCTCGGCGGAGTACGGCGCCATCGCATGGCGCCCGCTGGGCTGGACGTACGGCAGTGGTTCGGGGTCGGCGAGCAGGCCGAGCCCGGGCTCGCCGGTGGTGCCCTTGGTGGAGTCGTAGCGCGGGATCGCGGTGGTCTCGAAGTCCCCGCCGTAGGTCGAGGTCGGCAGATCGTCTTCCGGGTCGACCAGGCTCGCCGTCGCCGGGCGGGCCGAGCCGTCGGGCCGTTGCCAGGCCCGCGGGTCCTGAGAGTGACTGGTCACGCAGCCCAGGGTAAGTGCAAGTCACCCCCGAACCGGGGATTTACCACGGCGCTTTGGCCGCGTTTCGGCAGGTGGGCGAACACCGGCGTGGCGGGCACCGCCCGGCGATCCGTAATCTGGCTCGCATGAGGACGCGCCGGCCGGTCATGGGTGTGTTCGTGCTGTTGTGCGCCGTCGTGGTCGGGTCGGGTTGCGCCCGCTTCGACGAGGCGCAGTCGCAGCCGTTCACCACCGAGCCGGAGATGAAGCCGCCGCCGAGTTCGGCGCCGCCACCCCCACCGCCGCTGCCGCCCAATCCGTTTCCGAAGCAGTGCCCGGCGCCCGGAGTCATGCAGGGCTGCCTGGAGAGCACGAGCGGCCTGATCATGCTGCCCGACGGCCAGTCCGCGCTGGTCGCCGAGCGCACCACCGGCGCGGTCAAGGAGGTCGCGGTCCGCGCCGAGCCCAAGGTGAAGACCACGATCCCGGTCGACGGGTCCGGCGACGGTGGCCTGATGGACATCGTCATGTCGCCGACCTACGCACAAGACCGGCTGATGTACGCCTACGTCAGCACGCCGTCGGACAACCGCGTCGTGCGCATCGCCGACGGCGACATCCCCAAGCCCATCCTGACCGGCATCCCCAAGGGCGCCACCGGCAACTCGGGATCGCTGATCTTCACCAGCCCGACGACGCTGCTGGTGCAGACCGGCGACGCAGGCAACCCCGCGCAGGCCGCCGATCCCGGCTCACTGGCCGGCAAGGTGCTGCGCATCGAGCAGCCGACCACGGTCAACCAGGCGCCGACGACGACCGCGCTGAGCGGGCTCGGGGCGGGTGGCTCCATGTGCATCGACCCGTCCGACGGCGCCCTCTACGTCACCGACCGCACGCCCACCGCGGACCGGCTGCAGCGGGTCACCAAGGACTCGGCGGTCTCGACCGTGTGGACGTGGCCGGACCGGCCGGGCGCGGCCGGATGCGCGGCACTGGACGGCACCGTGCTGGTGAACCTGGTGAACACCAAGCAGACGGTGGCGGTGCGAATGGCGCCGGACACCGGAGCGGTCACCGGCGAGCCGGAGGTGCTGCGCCAGGACACCCACGGCCACGCCTGGGCGCTGCAGCTCTCCCCCGACGGCAACGTGTGGGGCGCCACGGTCAACAAGACCGCGGGTGACGCCGAGAAGCTCGACGACGTGGTCTTCCCGCTGTTCCCGCAGGGCGGCGGTTTCCCGCGCAGCAACGCCGACAACACCTGATTCGGCTACCTGCCGCGTGGGAGGCAGACCCCGCGCGGGGGGACTAATCTCCCGCCGCCACCAGTGAGCGCAGTCGCAGGCCGGGGTTGTCCCGTTCGACGCTCTGCAGCCGCCACGGGGTGGAGAACACCGCGAGGATGACGCCGTCGGTCCGGGTGAAGACCTCGACGGACGCCTGCTTCTGCAGCAGCTCGACGTCGGCGGGGTCGGCGGCGCGCGCGACGGTGTACGGCAGCGGCTCGAGCGCGATCGGCGCGGCGAACTCGGCGGCCATCCGGTGGGTGGCCACCTCGAACTGCATCGGCCCCACCGCGGCGAAGACCGGCGCCTGGTCACCGCGCCGGTCCGAGCGCAGCACCTGCACGACGCCTTCCTGCTCGAGTTGCTCGATGCCCTTGCGGAACTGCTTGTGCTTACTGGGATCCGTGCCCCGCGCGACCGCGAAATGCTCGGGCGAGAAGCTCGGTATCGGCGGGTACTGCACGGCGATGTCCCGGTAGAGCGTGTCGCCCGGACGCAGCGACGCGGCGTTGGCGAGCCCGATGACATCGCCCGGCCAGGCGGTGTCCAGCGTGGAACGGTTCTGACCGAAGACCGATTGCGCGTACTTGGTCACGAACGGCTTGCCGGTGGCGGCGTGGGTGAGCACCTCGCCGCGCTCGAACGTGCCCGAGACCACCCGGGCGTACGCGATCCGGTCACGGTGCGCGGAATCCATGCCCGCCTGGACCTTGAACACGAACGCGCTGAACGGCGACGAGGCGTCGCGCCGGTTGCCGTCGACATCGAGCTGACCGTTCGGCGACGGCGCCAGCTGCGCGAGGACGTCGAGCAGCTGGTTCACCCCGAAGTTGAGGATGGCCGAGGTGAAGAGGACCGGTGTCGAAGTACACCGCAGGAACGAGTCCCGGTCGAAGTCGGCGCCGTCGGCGGACAGCAGCTCCGACTCCTCGATCGCGTTGTCCCAGTCGATGCCCGCGATCTCGTGGGCGCGGGCGGCGTCGATGTGTTCTTCGGGGGCGGCGGTGGCACCGCCGGCTGTGCGGGTGTACTTGATGTATTCGCCGGTACGGCGGTCGAGGACGCCCTTGAAGTCGCCGGCGATACCGACCGGCCACGTCAACGGCGTGGTCTGCAGCTGAATGCGCTCGTGGATCTCGTCCATCAACTCCAGCGCGTGGCGACCCGGCCGGTCCCATTTGTTGACCACCGTGATGATCGGAATGCCCCGATGGCGGCAGACCTGGAACAGCTTGAGCGTCTGGGGTTCCAGGCCCTTGGCGGCGTCGATGAGCATCACCGCGCAGTCCACGGCCGTCAGCACCCGGTAGGTGTCCTCGGAGAAGTCGGCGTGGCCCGGGGTGTCGAGGAGATTGATGACGCAGGTGTCCCCGTGCTGCGTCCGGTACGGGAACTGCAGCGCCGTCGAGGTGATCGAGATCCCGCGGGCCTTCTCCATCTCCATCCAGTCCGAGACGGTGGCGCGACGGCCGGCCTTGCCGTGGATCGCGCCCGCCTCGGTGATCGCCTTGGCGTGCAGCACCAGCGCCTCGGTCAGCGTGGACTTACCGGCGTCGGGATGGCTGATCACCGCGAACGTTCTGCGACGTCGCGCTTCGGCGGAGATGCGGTCTGCCTTGGGCCCCGTGGCGGCCGTCGACACACCGGAGGCGGTATCGGTCATTGCACCGTCAATGGTATTGGCCGTGGCGGTGAAACCGATAATCGCGGCGGCCTAGGCCTGCAGTGCGAGATGCATCACGTGCAGGCCCACCAGACCGTGCGTGCGCGAACGGAAGGCGCCCGGGACGGTGCCCACGATCTCGAATCTCAGCGACTGCCACAGCCGCACCGCGCGGGTGTTGGTCTCGACCACCGCGTTGAACTGGATCGCCCGGTAGCCGTTGCGCCGGTGCCAGTCGATCACCCATTCGGCCATCGCCCGCCCCGTCCCGCGCACCTGCAGCCGGGGATCGACCATGAAACTGGCGGTGCCGACGTGGTCACCACGGCCGGGGCGGTTGGGGCCCATCTTCGCGGTGCCGACCACCCTGCCGTCCGTCACGGCCACGATGGCGTGCGCCGGCGGCGGCTCGAGCCAGAGTCGCGCGATCTCGTCGTCGGTCAGCTCTTCGGGGTAGGCGTAGCTCTCGCCGTCGGCGACCACCGGGCGGAAGATCGCGGCGATCTGCCGGACGTCGTCGGCGGCAGCGGCCCGTATCTCCAGCACGGCCGATCAGCCGCAGGCGGCGAGGACCAGTTCGCGGACGCGGGCGGCGTCGGCCTGACCCCTGGTGGCCTTCATCACGGCGCCGACGATCGCGCCTGCGGCCTGGACCTTGCCGCCGCGGATCTTCTCCACGATGTCGGGGTTGGCGGCCAGCGCCTCGTCGACCGCCGCCTGGATCACGGAGTCGTCGCGCACCACCGCCAGACCGCGGTCGGCCATCACCTGCTCGGGGTCACCCTCGCCGGCGAGCACTCCCTCGATCACCTGGCGGGCCAGCTTGTTCGACAGCTTGCCGTCGTCGACGAGCTTGATCACAGCGGCCACCTGTGCGGGCGTGATGGACAGCGCGTCGAGCTCGACGCCGGCCTCGTTGGCCTTCTGCACCAGGTAGTTCCCCCACCAGGCGCGGGCCTGGTCGCCGGATGCGCCGTGCGCGACCGTCGCGGTGATCAGGTCGAGCGCACCGATGTTGACCAGGTCGCGCATCACCTCGTCGGAGATGTCCCAGTCCTGTTGAATCCGCTTGCGCGACAACCACGGCAGCTCCGGGATGGTGCCGCGGAGCTGCTCGATGAGCTCCGCGCTGGGCGCCACCGCCTCGAGATCCGGCTCGGGGAAATACCGGTAGTCCTGTGCGGTCTCCTTGCTCCGGCCCGGCGAGGTGTATCCGTCCTCGTGGAAGTGGCGGGTCTCCTGCACGATTCGGCCACCCGACTCGAGCACGGCGGCCTGCCTGCGCATCTCGTAGCGCACCGCGACCTCGACGCTCTTGAGCGAGTTGACGTTCTTGGTCTCGGTGCGGGTGCCGAACTCGGCCTGGCCGATCGGCTTCAGCGACAGGTTCGAGTCGCACCGCATGGAGCCCTGATCCATCCGGACATCGGAGACACCCAAGGCGCGCAGCAGATCCCGCAGTGCCGTGACATATGCCCTGGCGATCTCGGGAGCGCGGGCCCCTGCGCCTTCGATCGGCCTGCTGACGATCTCGATCAGCGGCACCCCGGCACGGTTGAAGTCGGCCAGCGAATGCGTCGCCCCCGCGATCCGGCCGGTGTCACTGCCCAGGTGGGTCAGCTTGCCGGTGTCCTCCTCCATGTGCGCGCGCTCGATCTCCACCCGCCAGGTGCTGCCGTCGTCCAGCGGCACGTCGAGGTGTCCGTTGATGGCGATCGGCTCGTCGTACTGCGAGATCTGGTAGTTCTTCGGCTGGTCCGGATAGAAGTAGTTCTTCCGGGCGAACCGGCACCACGGGACGATCTCGCAGTTGAGCGCCAGCCCGATCCGGATCGCCGACTCCACCGCCGACTGGTTGATCACCGGCAGCGACCCCGGCAGCCCCAGGCACACCGGGCACACCTGAGTGTTGGGCTCGGCGCCGAAGGCGTTGGCGCACCCGCAGAACATCTTGGTCGCCGTCGACAGCTCGACGTGCACCTCCATGCCCATCACGGGTTCGTAGCGCGCGATGACCTCGTCGTAGTCGAGCAACTCGGCGGTAGCGGCAGTCATACCAGCGATGTTAGTGGTCAGGACTCGGCCAGCTTCGGGTGCACGCCCGGCATGAGCGCCAGTCCGGTGGACACCCGTTGCAGCAGGCGCAGGAACTCGGCGCGCTCGGCGGACGTCAGCGTCGCGGCGATCTCGTCCTCCTGTGCACGGCCCTGCGCGTCGAGTGCCGGAAGCAGGTCGCGCGCCTTGTCGGTGAGCGTGACGGCGAACGCCCGCCGGTCGCCGGGGTGCGGCTTGCGGGTCACCAGGCCCTCACGCTCGAGGGTGTCCACGACGCCGACCATCACGTTGCGGTGGATTCCCAGCCGCGACGACAGCTGACGCTGGGACTGTCCGTCGTCGGCGTGCAGCGCCATCAGCACCGCGTAGGTGCGCGGCCCCACCCCGAAGGGCTGCAGGCGCGCGACGAAGTCGTCGGCGACGAGCACGCCCAGCTGCGACAGCAGGAACGGGATGCGCTCATGGAGTTCGGCGATGCCCGGTGAACCCTCGGTCATGTCAGCACACTAGCCCGCGCAGTGATTGTCACCTAAAGTGATAATCACCAATTGTGACAAAGGAGCCGCCATGAACCTCGTCATCCTCGGCGCCAACGGGCAGACCGGCAGGCTGCTGACGCGCCGCGCGGTCGACCGCGGACTCTCCGCGGTCGCCGTCACCCGCCGCCCCGAGGACTTTCCGTTCGCCCACCCGAACCTGCGGGTCGCCCGTGCCGACGTGCGCGACGCCCCCTCGCTCGAAGACGTCATCGAGGGCGCCGACGCGGTGGTGTCCACCCTCGGGGTGCCGATGAGCCGCCGCCCGATCGACACCTACTCCGCCGGCGCGACGAACGTGGTCGCGGCCATGCGACGGGCCGGCGCCGCACGCCTGGTCGTCGTGAGCTCGACCGCGGTCGCGAACTACCCGGGCCGCACCGGCGCACCGGTGGCGCTGCGCGTCGTCGAACCGATACTGAAGAACACCCTCGGAAAGTCCACCTACGCCGACCAGCGCCGCATGGAGGCCATCGTGAGCGGCAGCGGCCTCGATTGGACGGTGGTACGCCCGTCCGGTTTGTTCGACCTACCGCACGTCACCGAATATGTTGCCGGACATCGTGATCCGATCGGTGCGTTCACCTCTCGCACCGATCTGGCGGACTACCTGCTGCGCTCGGCGGTCACCGCGGACGGGGACCGTGGCGTGGTGACGATCTCCACGGTCACCGACACCCCGACGATGTGGCAGATGGTGCGCCGCGAAGCGTTCGCCGGCGCCTGAGGTCAGCCGAAGAACTCGGCGGCGTCGTCGTAACGGCTCTGCGGCACCAGCTTCAGTTGGCGCACCGCATCGGCGAGCGGCACCCGGCCGATCTCCTGACCCCGCAGGGACACCATCATCCCGAACTCGCCGGCATGGGCGGCGTCCGCGGCGTTCACGCCGAAGCGGGTGGCCAGCACGCGGTCGAACGGTGTGGGCGTACCGCCGCGCTGAACGTGGCCGAGGACCGTCACCCGGACCTCCTTGTTGATCCGCTTCTCGACCTCCATCGCCAGCTGCTGCGCGACGCCCGTGAACCGCTCGTGCCCGAACTCGTCGATTCCGCCCTGGCGCAACTGCATCGAGCCCTCGGCCGGCTTGGCGCCCTCGGCCACCACGCAGATGAAGTGCGAGTCACCCCGCACGAAGCGCGCCTTGACCAGCCGGCACACCTCCTCGATGTCGAACGGCTGCTCGGGGATCAGCGTCATGTGGGCTCCGGAAGCCATGCCGGCCCCCAACGCGATCCAGCCCGCATGGCGGCCCATCACCTCGACGAGCATCACCCGCTGATGGGATTCGGCCGTGCTGTGCAGACGGTCGATCGCCTCCGTCGCCACGTTCAGCGCGGTGTCGTGGCCGAAAGTCACGTCGGTGAAGTCGATGTCGTTGTCGATGGTCTTGGGCACGCCGACCACCGGGACGTTCTCCTCGGACAGCCAGTGCGCAGCGGTCAGCGTGCCCTCGCCGCCGATCGGGATCAGCACGTCGATGCCGTTGTCGTCGAGGGTCTGCTTGATCTGGTCCAGCCCGGCGCGCAGCTTGTCCGGATTGGTGCGCGCCGTGCCGAGGATGGTGCCGCCCTTGGCCAGCAGGCGGTCGTTGCGGTCGTCGTTCTTGAGCTGGATGCGGCGATCCTCCAGCAGGCCCCGCCACCCGTCGAGGAAGCCGACGACCGACGAGCCGTAACGGACGTCGCAGGTGCGGACCACCGCGCGGATCACCGCGTTCAGGCCAGGACAGTCACCGCCACCGGTGAGAACTCCGATCCGCATGATCTATACCGTTCCTCGCGTGCGCATGGACCCCGATCCTGCCAGCATCGTCGGTTCGCGGCTCGTCAGCGGCGGAACGGGCGAACGGGGACACCAGCCCCGATTCGTAGGCGATCACCACCGCCTGCGCGCGGTCGCGCAGCCCGAGCTTCGAGAAGATCCTGCCGACATGTGTTTTCACCGTCTCCTCCGAGACCACCAGACCCGCCGCGATCTCGGCATTCGACATCCCGCGGGCCAGCAGCTCCAAGACCTCGGTCTCCCGTGGTGTCAGACGCGCCAGCTCGTCGGTGCAGCGGCGCGGCGCGGCATGCCGGCTCATCAGGTCCGCGATCACGCGCCGGGTGACCGACGGCGCCAGCAGCGCGTCGCCCGCCGCGACGACGCGCACCGCACGGATCAACTCGTCGGCCGGCGCGTCCTTGAGCAGGAAGCCGCTGGCTCCGGCACGCAACGCCGCGTAGACGTAGTCGTCGACGTCGAAGGTGGTCAGCATGAGGACCTTCGACGTGGTCTGGGCCAGGATCTCCGTGGCGGCGTCCAACCCGTTCATCTCCGGCATCCGCACGTCCATCAACACCACGTCCGGCGCCGAGGTGAGCACACCGGCCACGGCGTCGCGCCCGTTGGCCGCGTCACCCACCACGCTGATGTCGGGCTGGGCCGCCAGCAGCGCGCCGAAGCCCTGCCGCACCATCGCCTGGTCGTCGGCGATGAAGGTGGTGATCATCGGCGAACCGGGCGCCGGGGGACCGTCAGACCGGACACCCCGACACGGTAGCCGGGACGCACGGCAGATAGGACCAGACGACGAACTCGCCCTCGGTGTCGTGGACGGCCACCATGCCGCCGACCGCAGCGGCCCGCTCCCGCATGCCGGCGATGCCCAGACCGGGCACCGGAGGCTCCCACGATTCTGTCATCAGCGGGTTGCGGATCTCGACGCCGACGCCGCCGACGGTGATGTTCACCTCCGCGGTCACCGTCGCCCCCGGCGCGTGCCGCGCGGCATTCGCCAGACACTCCTGCACGATCCGGTACGCGGCCGACCCGACCAGGTCTCCGACCAGCTCCGTCGGCCCGTCGATCCGCCATGTCAGGTGCACACCCGCACGCTGGGTCGAGGTGAACAGCGCGGGCAGGTCGGCGATCGTCGGCGCAGGTGCGAGTTCGGCGGGCTCCACGCCGCTGCGCAGCACACCCAGCAGACCGCGGATCTCGTTGAGCGCTTCACGGCCGGTCGCCGCGATCGTCTCGAACTCGGCCTGCAGGCTCGGTGGCACGTCGGGGTGGCGATACGGCGCGGTCTGAGCCGACACCACCACCATCGACATGTGGTGGGCGACGACGTCGTGCAGGTCGCGCGCGATCCTGGTGCGCTCCTGCAGCACCGTTCGCCTGGCCCGCTCCAGGTCGCCCACCTCCTCCAGTTCGGCGACCTGCCGTCGCGACAGCACCAGCCAGCGCACCAGCACCACGGCGAACACGATGGCGGTGACGCCGAATGTCCAGCCGCCGTCCACGTGATTCGGCATCGCGACGAGGAACAGCAGCGCGGTCGCCAGCCACACCCTGACGACGACCGGCAGCGGCCGGGTCCAGACCACGGCGACGGTCAACACCAGCAGCTCGATGAGGTGCACCACCTGCCACGGGTAGGTCCAGCCCGGTTGCCTGTCGAAGAACAGCGGGATCAACACCGCCGACACCGCCGAGATCGACCATCCGAGAAGCGGATTGACCGACAGGAACAGGATCGGCAGGGCCGCGAGCGCGGCGACGATGGGCGCCAGCGCCGCAGGCACCTGGTGGGTGAGGAACAGCGTCGGCCACGCCACCGCGAACAACACCCCGGCGGCGGCGATCACCAGCCAGTCCGTCCAATGTCCGCGCCGCATCCACCCCGTCGAACCGCTTGGCCTGTTCACGGTCCGAATGCTAGGGCGCTTTGCGGCCCCGGCCATCCCCCTGCGGGGTGATTCCCGACTGGCTCGCCGGAGCCAGCCGCTACAGCGCGGTCGGCAGCGCTCCGCGGGCCGCCTCGTACGCCGCACCCACCCGGTAGAGCCGGTCGTCGGCCAGGGCAGGCGCCATGATCTGCAGACCCACCGGCAGACCGTCGTCGGGGGACAACCCCGACGGCACCGACATGCCGCAGTGCCCGGCCAGGTTCAGTGGCAGCGTGCACAGGTCGAACAGGTACATCGCGAGTGGGTCGTCGACCTTCTCCCCCAGCGGGAACGCCGTGGTCGGCGTAGCCGGCGACACCAGCACGTCGACACTGCGGTACGCCTCGTCGAGGTCGCGGGCGATCAGCGTGCGGACCTTCTGCGCCTGGTTGTAGTAGGCGTCGTAGTAGCCCGCCGACAGCGCGTAGGTGCCGATCATGATGCGGCGCTTGACTTCTGGTCCGAAGCCCGCGGCCCGGGTCAGCGCCATCACCTCCTCGGCACTGTGCGTCCCGTCGTCGCCCACCCGCAATCCGTAACGCATCGCGTCGAAGCGGGCCAGGTTCGACGACACCTCCGAGGGCAGGATCAGGTAGTAGGCGGCCAGCGAGTGGTCGAAGTGCGGGCAGTCGACCTCGGTCACCTCGGCGCCCAGCGCGGTCAGCTGCTCCACCGCCGCGTTGAACGACGCCAGCACGCCCGGCTGGTAGCCGTCGCCGCGCAACTGGCGCACCACTCCCACGCGCACACCGGACAGGTCGCCGTCCGCGCCGGCCCGCGCCGCGGCGACCACGTCCGGCACGTCGGCCGTCACCGACGTCGAGTCCTTCGAGTCGTGCCCGGCGATCACCTCGTGCAGCAGGGCGGTGTCGAGCACCGTTCGGGCACACGGCCCGCCCTGGTCCAGCGATGACGCGCAGGCGATCAAGCCGTACCGCGACACCGTTCCGTAGGTCGGCTTGACCCCGACGGTCGCGGTCAGCGCGGCGGGCTGGCGGATGGAACCGCCGGTGTCGGTGCCGATGGCCAGCGGCGCCTGGAACGCCGCGAGCGCGGCGGCGCTGCCCCCGCCCGAACCACCGGGAACGCGATCTACGTCCCAGGGGTTGCGGGTGGGGCCGTACGCGGAGTTCTCCGTCGAGCTGCCCATCGCGAACTCGTCCATGTTGGTCTTGCCGACGATCGGGATGCCCGCCGCGCGCAACCGTGTGGTGACCGTGGCGTCATAGGGCGAACGCCAGCCCTCGAGGATGCGCGAGCCGCAGGTGGTGGGCATGTCGGTGGTGGTGAACACGTCCTTGAGCGCCAGCGGCACCCCGGCCAGCGCCGACGGCAGCTTCTCCCCGGCCGCGACGGCCTCGTCGACCCGGGCGGCGGCCGCCAGCGCCGCGTCCTGCGCCACGTGCAGGAACGCGTGGTAGCGCTCGTCGGTCGCGGCGATCTGGTCCAGGCACGCCCTGGTGACCTCGGTGGAGGACACCTCCCCGGCGGCGATGCGCCCGGCCAGGGTGGCGGCGTCGAGGCGGGTCAGCTCGTTGCTCACTCCGGCTCCCCCAGGATCCGCGGGACGGCGAAGCGGCCGTCGACGGCGTGCGGGGCCGCGGAGAGCGCCTCGTCCTGCGTCAGGCACGGCTCGACCGTGTCGGGGCGCATGACGTTGACGTCGGTCAGCGGATTGCCGGTGGGCTCGACACCGGTGACGTCCACCGCCTGGATCTTGCCGACGTGGCCGAGGATCGCGTCCAGCTGGCCGGCGAAACCGTCGAGTTCGTCATCGGTGAGCGCCAACCGGGCCAAACGGGCCAGGTGGGCAACCTCGTCTCGGGAGATCTGCGACACGACAGAACAGCCTAGTCACGGCGGGTCGGGCCGGTCCGGGGGGCAGGTACGCGGCAGGCGGGACCGCGCCCGCTGTGTCACAGTGACAGCCGTGCCTTCGTATCTCCTGCGGGTCCAGTTGGCCGACCGGCCGGGCAGTCTCGGCTCGCTGGCGGTCGCACTGGGCTCGGTGGGCGCCGACATCCTGTCCCTCGACGTCGTCGAGCGCGCCTCCGGATACGCGATCGACGACCTGGTGGTCGACCTGCCCGCGGGGGCGATGCCGGACATGTTGATCACCGCCGCGGAGAACCTCAACGGCGTCTACGTCGACAGCATCCGCCCGCACACCGGCCTGCTGGAGGCGCACCGCGAACTGGAACTGATCGACCACATCGCCGCCGCACCGAGCCGCGACGGCAAGCTGCAGGTGCTGGCCGACGAGGCGCCCAAGGTGCTGCGCGTCGGGTGGTGCACCGTGGTGCGCTCGACCGCCGCCGGGATCGAGCGGATCGTCGGCAGCGCCTCGGCCCCGGAGACGCAGGCGGGGTCCGCGCCGTGGCTGCCGCTCGAGCGCGCCGCCGCGCTGGACGGCGCGGCCGACTGGGTGCCGCAGGTGTGGCGCGACATGGACACCACGCTGGCCGCGGCGCCGCTGAGCGAACCGCACTGCGCGGTCGTGCTCGGCCGCCCCGGCGGGCCGCTGTTCCGGCCGTCGGAGGTGGCCCGGCTGGGTTACCTGGCCGGCATCGTGGCAACCATCCTGCGCTGAGCGGGCGTCAGTCCCAGGTCGTCATCAACTGTTCGGTGTCGGCGCCCAGTTCCGCCACATCCACCCCCGAGTCGGCGTTGAACCGGACGTCGTCGATCCGCTCGAGAAGCGGTGCGGCATGGGCTAATTCACCACGCGCGATGTCACCGGTGTGCACGAACTGCGCCGCGACGCCGGTCCGCACGAACAGGAAACTCCGCACCACCCGGGCGAGTTCGGCGCCGGCCTCGGCCGCCGACAGCTCGCCACGTCGGTGCCGTTCGGTGATCGCTCGGGCCGACCGCACGAACCGGCGCTGGGTCAGGCGCCGATGCAGGTCCCGCACGACCGGGATGCGCCGCAGCCGGTCCGGCGGCAGCGTCCACAGCACCACTGCCGTCCACCAGAGCAGCACGGTGACCGCGAGGACGGCGGCCAGCAGCAGCCAGCCCGTCGAGTACGGCAGCGGGCCGCCGACGAATCGCAGCAGGTCCTCACCCGGCACGGCGGTACGCCTCGGTCACCGCGGTGAGCTTCGCGCGCACGTCGGCGCTGCCCGTGATCCGGGCGAACGGCACAGCGCGCGTGGTCATCGTCTCGACCAGCGCGCCGAGTCGGCGGCGCTCGGCCTTGCGGTAGGCGGCGAGCACCCGCGGGCCCAGGCTGTGGCCGTCGAGCACCACCCGTCCGGTCGCCACGTCGACGCCCTCGTGCCCGCCGTCGGCGGGGCCACCCACGGCGGGCATGTCCGAGATCATCAGCCACAGCACGTCATGGCGGCCCGCGAGTCGGCGGACCACGTCGTCGAGGCGGGGACTGACCTCCGGCTCGTCGGAGATCACCACGATCAGCACCGGCCGCCGGAGGTGGCGCGCGACGTACTCCAGCTGGCAGACGATGTCGCTGGTGCCGACGTCGCCGCGGCTGTGCAGGTAGAACTGCTCGATCAGGCCCTCGATGTGCGGTTCGCCGCGGCCGCTGCGCATGTGCTGCGAGCCGCGGACGTCGCCGTAGACCAGCCCCACCTCGTCGGTGCGGCGCAACGCGATCAGGCCGATCGCACCCATCGCCACCGCCGCGACGTCGCGTTTGAGCTCACCGCCTGGGGCAAGCGCCGACATGTTTCGGCCCGCATCGGCCACCAGCAGGATCTTGTGGTGCTTCTCGGTGACGAATCGCTTGACCAGCACCGAGCCCGCCCTCGCGGTCGCCCGCCAGTCGATGTCGCGGATCTCGTCACCGGGGACGTACGGTCGCAGGTCGTCGAATTCCATTGTCCGGGTGTGCAACAAGGCGTAGTGACCGCCCTCGAGCATTCCCCGGGTGTCGGAGCCGAAGTACTGTTTGGCCCGATTGAGGTGCCTGCCCATGACGGACTCAGGGCACCCGGACGGACTGCATCACGGCGTCGACGACGGTCTCGCTGGTGACACCGGCGCTGACGGCCTCGAAGCCGAGGACCAGCCGGTGGCGCAGCACGCGGTGCGCGAGGTCGCGGATGTCGTCGGGCAGTACATGGTTGCGGCCGGCCAGCAACGCCAGTGCCCGCGCCGACCGGCAGAACGCGATCGTCGCGCGGGGACTCGCGCCGTACTCGACGAGCCGGGCGAGCTGCGGGGTGAGGAACTCGTCGGGGTTGCGGGTGGCGTACACCAGCTGGCTCACGTAGTGGACGAGCTTCGGGTCGAGATGCACCCGGGCGGCGACCTGCTGGATCATCCGCATCTCGTCGAGGGTGATGACCGGCGGGGTGGTGTGCGCGCGGTCGTAGACCCCGGCGTCCATGCGGAACATCACCTCCGCCTCCTCCTGGGGCGTCGGGTAGCGCAGCACCTCTTTCAGCATGAACCGGTCGGTCTGGGCCTCCGAGAGCGGGTAGGTGCCCTCCTGGTCGACGGGGTTCTGGGTGGCGATCACCAGGAACGGCTCCGGAATCGGGTAGAGCTGTCCGGCGATGGTGGTCTGCCGCTCCTCCATCGCCTCGAGCATCGCGCTCTGCGTCTTGGCGCTCGACCGGTTGATCTCGTCGAGCACCACGATGTTGGTGTGCACCGGACCCAGCTGTGTCACAAAGGAACTGGTGGCCGAGTCGTAGATCTGGGTGCCGATGATGTCACTGGGAAGCAGGTCCGGTGTGCACTGGATCCGCTGGAATCCTCCGGAGATGGACTCGGCGACGACGCGGGCCGCGGTGGTCTTGGCCAGTCCGGGAACGCCTTCGAGCAGGATGTGGCCGCTGGTGAGCAGGCCGATCAGCAGGGTCTCACGCAGATTCTCCTGGCCGACCACCTTGGCGGAGAACGCCTCGGCGATGCCGGCCACCACGCGGCGGGTCCGGTCCAGCTGCTCGACGTCGGACGGGCTGCTCGTGGTCATCGGGGTCAGAGTAGCCGTCCGCCGGTTCCCCAAACATCGCCACGCAGCGGCAGCAAACGGCGATCGGTGCGGCGGCCCTGCTCAGACGGCGTCGGGGCCGCCCTCGAGCAGGCGGCTGAAGCCGTCCTCGTCGAGCACCGGCACCCCGAGTTCGACGGCCTTGTCGAACTTCGATCCGGGCGCGTCGCCGGCGACGACGTAGGCCGTCTTCTTCGACACCGAGCCGGCGGCCTTCCCGCCGCGGGCGATGATCGCCTCCTTGGCCTCGTCGCGGGAGTACCGGGTGAGCGAGCCGGTGACGACGATCGACAACCCCTCCAGCGTGCGGGCGATGCTGGCGTCGCGCTCGTCGGCCATCCGGACCCCGGCATCGCGCCACTTCTCGACGATGGCGCAGTGCCAGTCGACGGTGAACCATTCCTTGACCGCGGCGGCAATGGTCGGCCCGACCCCCTCGGTGGCGGCCAGCTCCTCCTCCGAGGCCTCGATGACGGCGTCCAGGCTGCCGAATTCGGTGGCCAGCGCCCGGGCGGCGGTGGGGCCGACGTGCCGGATCGACAGCGCGACCAGCACCCGCCAGAGCGGTTGACTCTTGGCTCTGTCCAAATTGGCCAGCAGCCGGCGGCCGTTGGCCGACACCTCGCCGGCCTTGGTGGTGAACAACTCGGTGCGCAGCAGGTCGTCGGCGGTGAGCGTGAAGAGGTCACCCTCGTCGGTGATGACCTCTGACTGCAGCAGCGCGATGCCCGCCTCGTACCCGAGGCCCTCGATGTCGAACGCGCCGCGACCCGCGACGTGGAACACCCGCTCACGCAGCTGTGCCGGGCAGGTCCGCGCATTCGGGCAGCGGATGTCGGCGTCGCCTTCCTTGGCCGGCGCCAGCTCGGTGCCGCATTCCGGGCAGTGCGTGGGCATCACGAACTCGCGCTCCGAGCCGTCGCGCAGGTCGACCACCGGGCCGAGCACCTCGGGGATCACGTCGCCGGCCTTACGGATGACGACGGTGTCGCCGATCAGCACGCCCTTGCGCTTGACCTCCGACGCGTTGTGCAGCGTGGCGAGGCCGACCGTGGAACCCGCCACCTTCACCGGCTCCATGTAGGCGAACGGCGTGACGCGGCCGGTGCGGCCCACATTGACGCGGATGTCGAGCAGCTTGGTCTGCGCCTCCTCGGGCGGGTACTTGTAGGCGATCGCCCAGCGCGGCGCCCGTGAGGTCGCCCCGAGCCGGCGCTGCAGCGACACCTCGTCGACCTTGACCACCAGGCCGTCGATCTCGTGCTCGACGTCGTGGCGGTGCTCGCCCCAGTACGCGACGCGCTCGGTCACCGCGTCGACACCCTGCACCCGGGTGGTGTGGTCGGACACCGGCAGCCCCCACGCCTGCAGCGCGCGGTAGGCGTCGTGCAGCGTCGTGGGTGTCAAGCCCTCGACCCGGCCGAGCCCGTGGCAGATCATCCGCAGCCGGCGCCGCGCCGTCACGGCCGGATTCTTCTGCCGCAGTGAGCCCGCCGCGCTGTTGCGGGGGTTGGCGAACGGCGGCTTGCCCTCGGCGACCAGGCCGGCGTTGAGGTCCTCGAAGTCGGCCAGCCGGAAGAACACCTCGCCGCGCACCTCGAGCACCGTGGGCAGCGGGAATTCCTCGGTGGCGGTGAGCCGCTCGGGCACGTCGTCGATGGTGCGGGCGTTGAGTGTGACGTCCTCGCCGGTGCGGCCGTCGCCGCGGGTGGCGGCGCGTTCGAGCTTGCCGTCGCGGTAGACCAGGGCCAGTGCCACACCGTCGATCTTCAGCTCGCACAGGTAGTACGCGTCCTCGCCGATCTCGCCCTTGAGGCGGGCGGCCCACGCCCCGAGCTCGTCGGGGGTGAACACGTTGTCCAGGCTCAGCATGCGCTCGAGGTGCTCGGCCGAGGTGAAGTCGGTGGCGAAGCCGGCCCCGCCGACCAGCTGCGTCGGCGAGTCGGGGGTTCTCAGTTCGGGATGGGTGTCCTCGAGTGCCTGCAGCCGGCGCAGCAGCGTGTCGAACTCCGCGTCGGTGATGATCGGGGCGTCTTTGACGTAGTAGCGGAACTGATGCGCGCGCACCTCGTCGGCGAGTTCCTGCCAGGCCCGTCGCACGTCTGCGGCCGGCGCCTCCTCGGCCTGTTCGGCCAGCGCCGACTCGGCGTCTTTCGAGCTCACCTACGCAGGCTATCGAAGCGCTGTGACAGAGACGCCGGAGCGCTTAGCCTGACGGGCATGCCGCACCCGATCATGTTCCATGAGGGCGATCCCGGACTGGCGGGATTGCGTGAGATAGCGCTGGGTTACCCGGAGGCCTACGAGAAGGTGTCCCACGGCAGGCCTGGCTTCTTCGTGGCGAAGATGTTCGCGATGTACGGCGGCAGCACTAAGGAGAGCGGCTCGATGGAGACCGTTGCGCACTGCGTGATGGTCAAGGTCGACGAGTCCGACCACGAGGCGCTGCTGCAGGACGACCGGTTCTTCTTCCCGGCCTACATGGGCCCGTCGGGCTGGCTCGGACTGGATTTCAGCAGGGCCGACGTCGACTGGAACGAGGTGCGCGAACTCGTCGACGCGTCGTACCGGTTGGTGGCCGGCAAGAAGCAGATCAAGCTCCTCGACGGACTCTGACCGGCCGCGCCGCCGGGCGTGGTTCGATGGCAGGCACCATGAGTTTCGCGAGCCCTTACCCCGACGTCCACATCCCCACCACGAGCCTGTTCGACTACCTGTTCGCCGACCTGTCCGAGGCCGATGCGCAGCGGGTCGCGCTCGTCGACGCCGCACCCGGCACCGAGATCAGCTACGGCGAGATGCTCACCCGCATCGACGCGTTCGCGGGCGCACTGGCCGATCGCGGCATCGGCGTCGGCGACGTGGTCGCGCTGCTCGCCCCGAACAGCTCGGCCTTCGCGATCGCGTTCCACGGCATCCTGCGGGCCGGCGCGACGGCCACCACCGTCAACGCGCTCTTCACCGCCAAGGACATCGCCAAGCAGCTGACCGACTCGGGCGCGCGGCTGCTGGTCACCGTCGGCCTGCTGCTGCCCCAGGCGGCCGAGGCCGCCGAGGTAGTCGGCCTGCCCGCCGACCGGCTGGTGGTGCTCGACGGCCCCGGCCTGGGCGCCGACGGCCACCCCAACGCCGACGACCTGCTCGGCCCCGGCCACCCCGCGCCGGACGTCAGCTTCGACCCCGCCACCCACCTCGCGGTACTGCCCTACAGCTCCGGCACCACGGGAAACCCCAAGGGCGTCATGCTGACTCACCGCAACCTTGCCGCCAACGTCGCGCAGATCCGTCCGGTGCAGGGCATGACCGCCGACGACCGGATCCTGGCCGTGCTGCCGTTCTTCCACATCTACGGCATGACGGTGCTGCTCGACGCGGCGCTGCACGCCAGGGCGCGGCTGGTGATCATGCCGAAGTTCGACCTCGGCGACTTCCTGCGCAACATCGCCGAACATCGCTGCACGTTCGCGTTCATCGCGCCGCCGGTGGCCGTCGCGCTGGCCAAGCACCCGATGATCGACGACTACGACCTGTCGAGCCTGCGCGGGATCATGTCCGGCGCTGCGCCACTTGACGCCGACCTCGGCCGCGCGGTCGCCGAGCGACTGGACTGCGCGGTGGTGCAGGGCTACGGCATGAGTGAGCTCAGCCCGGTCAGCCACGTCACCCCGTTCGACGGCGGCACCGAACTGGTGGGCGCGGTCGCGCCGCTGAGTTCGAGCGGCTGGACCGTGCCCAATTCCGAGAGCAGGATCGTCGACGGCGAGACCGGGGACGAGATCGGCGTTCCCGCAGAGGGTCTGAGCGCCACCGGCGAGCTGTGGTTCCGCGGGCCGAACGTGATGGCTGGTTACCTGAACAACGAGAAGGCCACCGCCGAGACCATCGACGACGACGGCTTCCTGCACACCGGCGACCTGGCGCAGGTGGACTCGAACGGCTGCGTGTACATCGTCGACCGGCTCAAGGAGCTGATCAAGTACAAGGGCTACCAGGTGCCGCCCGCCGAACTCGAGGCCGTGCTGCTGAGCCATCCGTCGATCGCGGACGCGGCGGTGATCGGCGTCAACGACGCCGAGGGCGAAGAGGTGCCCAAGGCGTTCGTCGTCGCGCAGTCCGACGCCGAGCTGACCGAGGACGACGTGATGGAGTTCGTCGCCGGTCAGGTGGCACCGTACAAGAAGGTGCGGATGGTCGAGTTCATCGACGCGATACCGAAATCCGCGTCGGGCAAGATCCTGCGCAAGGACCTGCGTCGCTAGTCGTCCTCGACGTGGGCGCGCAACCGCTCGATCGCACGGTCCCACCGGCTCGACAGCGCGGTCAGGTAGTCGCTGGCCTCGGCGAGCGGCTCGGGCAGCATGCGCCAGATCCGCTCGCGGCCCTGCCGGTGACTGCTCACCAGACCCACCGCCTCCAGCTGCAGCAGATGCTTGGTGGCGGCCTGCCGGGTCACCGGGATCACCTGCGTCACTTCCGATGTCGAGCACGGGCCGCCGTCGCAGAGCCGGATGACGATCCGCAGCCGGTTCGCGTCGCCGAGCGCGTCGAACAGCGGTGCGGTCGCCTCGACGGTGGTACTCACACCTTCTCGTCCAGGGCCAGGTACTTGCCGATCAGCTCGGCCTGCAGTCCCCAGCCCTCGCTGTTGGCCTCGAAGGCCGAGGCCCGGCGCGCGGCCGGAACGGCGTCGAAGCCGGACTCGACGATGCGCAGCAGCACACCGCCGTCGGCCTCGGTGAGGGTGAACTCCACCAGGGTCGTCGGTTCGGCGGAGTAGTCGGCGCCCGGCTCTACGGCATAGGGATGCCACCGGAATGCCAACCGGCGCTTGGGTTCCACCGTGACCACCTGCCAGCTGTCGGCCTGCCCGGCGTACGGCTCCTGCATGCCGGCCACCCGGTCGTCCACGGCCGTCGGCGTCATGACGCCGGTGACGGTCGCGCCCTCGACGAACGGCCCGTCGAAGCGCACCCCGAACCAGCGGCCGAACTCGTCGGCGTCGCTGATCGCGCGCCAGACCCGCTCCAGCGGGGCACGCAGCAGTACTTCCTTCTCGATACGATCGGTATTCATATGCAACCTCCTGGTTGCTTCTCACGCTAACAACCATCCTCAGGAAAGGCAACCATCTGGTTGCACCTTTGTGGTGTCAGACAGCTGCGGCGTCGACCGCCAGGACGTCGGCGGCCTTCTGCGCCAGCCCCATGGCCGAGCGCGCCCACTCCGGCGTCGACCCGGCCAGACCGCACGCGGGGGTGATGCCGATCCGCTCGGCGATCACCGACCGTGCGAATCCGAGCCGGTCGGTCAATGTCACCGCGGCCTTCGCGATGTCCTCGGCCGTTGTCGGCGCGCTCGGGGACGCCGACGGCACCACGCCCAGCAGCACGGCGCGGCCGCTGTCGACGAATTCACCGACACCGTCGAGGTCGCCGACGGTGAGTGTCCTGCTGTCGACCGAGATGGCGTGAAGAGCGCTGCGCAGGAACAGTTTCCATGGCAGGTCGGTGGCGCAGCTGTGCAGCGCGACGTCACCGCCGACCGTGGCGACGCACTCGTCGAGCAGGGCGGCGGCCACCGGCTCGTCGACCGGGTGCACCGGGCTGAAACTGGTGACGCCGGTGAGGCGGCCCGCCAGCGCGGCGGGCAGCAGCGGTTCGTCGAACTGCACCACCACCGGGGTGCCAAGGCGCCGCTGCAGTTCCGCGCGATGGCCCGCCACCCCTTCGGCGAGTGAGGACGTCAGATCGCGTACCGCACCCGGGTCGGTGATCGCGCGATGTCCGCCGGGCAGCTCGAGTTCCGCCGACAGGGTGATCGGCCCGGGCGCCTGCACCTTCACCGTGCGACCGGAGCCGGCCAATCCGGCTTTCTCCCAGGCCTCCTCGAGTGCGTCGACGTCCTCGGCGAGCAGGCTGACCGCCCGGCGTCGCGCCGTGCTGCGGCCATGGGCGATGCGGTATCCGCGCGGCACGATGTCGATGCCGATGTCGACCAGCAGCGCCCCCGCCCGGCCGATCATGTCGGCGCCGACCCCGCGCGACGGCAGCTCGACGAGGTGCGGCAGCGTGTGCAGCTCCCCCACCACCACCTCGGCGGCCTGACGCGGGTCGGCGCCGGGCCAGGATCCGATACCGGTCGCACCGGCGAAAACGCTCACCCGTTTGACGATATGCGACGGGGTTAACCTCGTGGCGACGGAAGGGGTCGCGATGAGCGCTCGCGCGAAGAGCGCTCTGGCCCGGTGGCTGGTGCTGTGCGGCGCGGCCGTGCTCGTGGCGGGGTGCGCCCACACCGTCGGCGGGACGGCGGTGCGGCCGGTGCCCGGCATCGACGACGATTCACGCTCACCCGTCGACGTGGACGCCGTGCTGCTCGAACAGTCGCAGATGCGCGCCATCACGGGCGCCGGCGAGGACCTCACGATCATCCCGTCGATGGACGGCAAGTTCCCGGTCGACATCGAGGCGCTGATGCCGACGGTCCCGCCGCAGTGCGGGTGGGTCTACGCCGAGACGCAGACGTTCGGACCCGACGTCGAGGAGTTCCACAAGACGACGTTCCAGAATCCGCCCGACGGTGGGCTCATCTCGCAGGGCGCCGCCGGCTACCGCGATCCGGTGACGGCCCGCCGCGCCTTCGACGGCCTCGTCGCGCACATCGACCGCTGCGACGGCACCGGCGCCGGGCCGTCGATCGTCGGCGACTGGACGGCGTCCGACGATGCGGCACAGACCCGGCCCGGCGGATGCGGCCGCGACTACCGCCTCAAGTCGGTGGTGCTGGTCGAGGTGACGTTCTGCAGTTTCCCGGACTCGGTGCCCGACATCGTGATGACCAACATCCTGGCCAGGATCCGCGAGTAGCTCCGCCGGGCTGTCAGTCGCTTCCCGCGAACGACGTGACGAGCACGTCGAGGCGCTCCGCATCGTGGCCGGGGCGTAGCCGGCCGGCGCGGGTCAGGGTGACCAGGCCGTGCAGCCCGGCCCAGAACGCCTCGGTGAGCGCGTCCGCGTTCCGCCCGCCGGCGACCACGGCGAGCGCCTGCCGAAGCTCGGTGAAGGCCGCCGTCAGCTGCGGCGGGGTGTCCTGGGCGGCGAAGCGCAGGGTGGTCGCCCGGGTGAACATCACGTCGTAGAGGGCCGGGTTGTCGCGGGCGAAGCCGGTGTAGGCGCGGGAGATCCGGGTCAGGACGTCACCGGCCGCGCCGGGGCCGGTGCGGGCGGCGCGGAGCACGTCGACCAACTCGCCGAACCCGTCGAGGGCGACGGCCTCGGCGATCTGTTCCATGCCGGTGAAGTGCTTGTACAGCACCGGCTGGCTGTACTCGATCTCGGCCGACAGGCGACGCGTGGTGACGGCGTCCCAGCCCTCGGCCTCGGCCAGCCTGCGGGCCGTGGCGACGATCAGCTGTCTGCGGGCGGCCCGCTCGCGCTCGCGGCGATCTTCGATCGGCATACCACACGCTATCACCGCTAACTCTACTAGCGCTGCTATTGACGCCCCGACGGGAGGGGGTTAGCGTTGCTAACACGTACTGGAGCACGGAGTCCCCGACATGGCGTTGAACCTCATCACCAGTGCCGCCGCACTCATCGCGGTGCTCGGCACCGCGGTGGTCTACGGCACCGACGTGTTCTGCGCCATCGTGCTGCGGCCCGCCCTGGCCGCGGTCGACGATGGCGCCCTGGTCGCGGTGACCGGACACGTGCACCGCTACGGCGACCGGCGGATGCCGGTGCCCGGAGTGCTCGGCATCCTCGGCGCCGCGGCCACCGCGGTGCTGGCCGCAGTGGCCGCACACTGGGCACAGGCGATCGCAGCGGCCCTCGCGCTGGTCCTGCTGTCGGTCTGGCTCGTGCTGTACCTGCGGGTGAGCGCACCCATCAACCGGCGACTGACGGCGGCCGCCGACGCCGGGCGGCCGCTACCGGACGGACGAATGCTGCAGGCACGGTGGGACCGGATCATCGGCGCCCGCGCCGCGCTGCAAGGTGTGGCACTGGCCGCCCTGTGCATCGCGCTGATCACATGACCCTCTCGATGCCGTTCTCCCCCATTCCCTCTCAGCTCCAGGAGTCTCCATCATGACCGTCACCACCGTCGCCTACGTGCTCGCCGGACTCATTGCCGCGGCCATCATCGTGATCGGCGCGCGGTTCCTCGTCGCGCCGCGTGCCGCCGCCGCCGGCTACGGGGTGGAACCAGATCTCGATCAGCGTTACGCCGGCGCCTATCTGAGCGTCAAGGGCGTCCGTGACATCGCCTCAGGACTGTTCGTCGCCATCCTCATCGCCGCGGGCGCCACGCACCTGCTCGGCTGGGTGCTGTTGGCAGCCACCATCATCCCGATCGCCGACACGGCCATCGTGCTCGCCAACGGCGGTCCGAAGTCGATCGCCTGGGGAGTCCACGGTGTCACCGCCGCCGTCATGGTGACGACGTCGGCGCTGCTGCTGATCTCCTAGGCAGTCACTCGCTAGCCGCGCAGCGTGGCGCTGCCGAGCACCTCGTCGCCGTCGGGATCGGGGCGGTAGAGCACCATCGTCTGCCCCGGCGCGACACCGCGCAGCGGGGCACGCAGATCGACCGTGAGCAGTCCGTCCACCAGCGCCGCGACACCGTCGGCGACGCCGCCGTGCGCCCGCACCTGCACCGCGCACTCCACCGGGCCGTCCGGCGCCGATCCGCTGGTGAACACCGGCCGCTCGCCGGTCAGCCGCCACACGTCCAGATCGGCCCTATCGCCGACGCGGACCGTCCCGCTGGCGGCGTCGATCTCCGTCACGTAGCGCGGCCGCCCGTCCGGGCCGGGTCCGGCGATGCCGAGGCCCTTGCGCTGTCCGACGGTGAAGCCGTGCACACCTTCGTGTTCGGCCAGCACGGCGCCACCGGAGTCGACGACCGCTCCGCGCCGCACGCCGATGCGGGCGCCGAGGAACGCCCGGGTGTCACCGGACGGGATGAAGCAGATGTCGTGGCTGTCGGGTTTGTCGGCGACGGCCAGGCCGCGGCGGGCGGCCTCCTCGCGGATCTGCGCCTTCGGGGTGTCACCGATCGGGAACAGCGCGTGGCGCAATTGACCGGCGGTCAGCACACCGAGCACGTAGGATTGATCCTTGTCGTGGTCGACGGCGCGCCGCAGCCTGCCCTCGGACAGCCGCGCATAGTGCCCGGTCGCGACGGCATCGAAGCCCAGCGCAAGGGCGCGGGCCGCCAGCGCGGAGAACTTGATCTTCTCGTTGCACCGCACACACGGGTTCGGAGTCTCACCGCGGGCGTAGGACGCCACGAAGTCGTCGATCACGTCCTCTTTGAAGCGGTCCGCGAAATCCCAGACGTAGAACGGGATGTCGAGGACGTCGGCGACCCGCCGAGCATCGCCGGCGTCCTCTTTCGAGCAGCATCCGCGCGATCCGGTGCGCAGCGTGCCGGGCGCGGCCGACAGCGCCAGGTGCACACCCACGACGTCGTGGCCGGCGTCCACCATCCGGGCGGCGGCGACCGAGGAGTCGACACCGCCGCTCATCGCGACCAGGACCCGCATCTACTCCAGCACCCCTGAACTGGCCAGCGCCGCCTGGCGCGCGCGCTCCACCGCCGCGGGCAGGACCGCAAGCGCGGCGTCGACATCGGCGTCGGTGCTGGTGTGTCCCAGCGAGAGCCGCAGCGATCCGCGGGCATTCACCGGGTCGACACCCATCGCGACGAGCACATGCGAGGGCTGGGCCACCCCGGCGGTGCAGGCCGAGCCGGTCGAGCATTCGATTTCCTTGGCGTCCAACAACATCAGCAGCGAGTCGCCTTCACATCCACGGAAGGTGAAGTGCGTGTTGCCGGGCAGCCGGCCGCCGTCGCGGGCGCCGTTGAGGTAGACGTCGTCGATGCCGGAGAGCACGCCGTCGATCAGCCGGTCGCGCAGCTGCTGCACGCGCGCGCTGGTGACGGCCATCCCCTCGATCGCGATCCGCGCCGCGGCTGCCATCGCCACCGCACCCGCGACATCCGGTGTGCCCGAACGCACGTCGCGCTCCTGGCCACCGCCGTGCAGCAGCGGCACGCAGGTGGTGTCGCGGCGCAGCAGCAGTGTGCCGACACCGGTGGGGCCGCCGAACTTGTGGGCCGCCACACTCATCGCCGACAGGCCGCTGGCGGCGAAGTCGACCGGGATCTGCCCGACGGCCTGGATCGCGTCGCTGTGCATCGGGACGTCGAACTCGGCGGCCACCGCGGCCAGTTCGGGCACCGGCAGGATGGTGCCGACCTCGTTGTTGGCCCACATCACCGACACCAGCGCGACGTCGCCGCCGTCCTGCAGCGCCGTCCGCAGCGCGGCGGGCGTCACCGAACCGTCCGGCTCCACCGGCAACCAGGTCACCTCGGCGCCTTCGTGCTCGGCGAGCCACTCCACCGCGTCGAGCACGGCGTGGTGCTCCACCGGGGTGGTGATGATGCGGCGGCGCCGCGGATCGGCGTCGCGGCGGGCCCAGTAGATGCCCTTGACCCCGAGGTTGTCGCTCTCGGTGCCGCCCGCGGTGAAGATCACCTCGGACGGGCGGGCGCCCAGCAGGTGGGCCAGCGCCTCTCGCGCCTCCTCCATCCGCCTGCGGGCCAGCCGGCCGGTGCCGTGCAGCGACGACGCGTTACCGACCGTCGCCAGCACAGCGGTCATCGCCTCGATGGCGGCGGGATGCATCGGGGTGGTGGCGGCGTGGTCGAGATAGACCGGCTCGGACATAACCGTTCAAGGATACCGGCCACCCCTGGGCCGCTCGCTTCGCCTGGTCAGGCCGCCAGGGCGTGCGCCGACGCCGGTGTGGTGGACAGCGCCTGCCGGTCCTGGCCGCGGACCAGTGCCTCGCAGCGTGCGGCGAGGTCGCGCCGGTCGGCGCCGGGCAGCTGCAGCGACGCGACCTCGATGTGGCACACCGTCAGGCGGGCGCCGGTGACCCGGCGCAGGGACTCCACCAGCGTGTCGTCGCCGACGAAGGCGGGCACCGTCGACGGCCTGCCGTCACGGTGGTGGTAGTTCAGCCGCAGCGGCTGCACCGGCCTGCCTGCGTCGACCGCGGCCTGGAACATCGCGGGGCGGAACCGGCCGTAGCCCAGCCCGCACCAGGTGGTGCCCTCGGGGAACGCCACGACGGTGTGGCCGGCCCGCAGCCGGTCGGCGACCGCCGACACGACGGCGGGCAGGCGCCGCAGGCTGGCCCGGTCGATCGGGATGACCTTCACCATCCGCGCCAGGCGGCCGATGGCGGGCCACTCGATCAGGTCCGCCCGCGCGACGAACGACCCCGGCAGCACGGCGCCGATCGCGAAGATGTCCAGCCACGACACGTGCCCGCTCACCACCAGTACGCCCCGCAGATTGCGGATCGGGCCGCCGGACACGGTGATGCGCACGCCGAGGCAGCGCAGCATCAGCCTGCAGTAGGCGCGCTGGACGTGCGCGCGCCCGGGCAGCGGTACCGCGAGCAGCGGCAGCGCCGGCGCCAACAGCAGGGCCATGGTCAGCCGGAGCACCGTGCGCAGCCGCACCAGGACCGGCCGGCTCGGTTGGCCGACGCCGGCGCGGACACAGCTGGAGTCGCAGGAGGCCCGGGGCAGCCAGGGGTGGTCGGCAACCACGGGAGCCGGCAGCGCGGCGGATGCGGAACCGGGCGCCAGGCCGGTCATCGGGCCACCCCTTCGGCCATCGTCGACGCCGCCGAGACCGACCGGAGTCGTTTCAGGTAGCGGGTGTCGGCCTGACGCTTGTCCAGCAGCGCGGGGAAGTCGCCGACGCCGAAGTCCGGATCGTGGGCGGGATCGCCGCAGATCCGGGCGCCGAGACGCAGGTAGCCGCGCATCAGTCCGGGAACGGAGACGCGGGCCGGCGGTTCGATGTCGTCGAGTCCGCGCCCGCCGAGCACCACCGGCCGGTACGGGCGCACGGTGAACCGCTCGGGGGCGGCGTGCCTGCGGCGGACGAAGTCGCGGACCCCGCGGATCTGGCTGCCCGGCGCATCGTCCGCGCCGTCCGTGTGCGTGGGCACCGAGACGCAGCCGGTGACGTAGTCGTAGCCGCAGCGGTCCAGATAAGCCAGGATGCCCGCCCACATCAGCAGCACCACTCCGCCGTTGCGGTGGTCCTCGCGCACCACCGCACGCCCCATCTCCACCAGTGACGGCCGCAGCGAGTCGAGCGCGGTGACATCGAATTCCGTTGCGGTGTAGAGGCCGCCGGCGGCGATGGCGCCCGGAGGTGGCAGCATCCGGTAGCAGCCGACCAGCTCACCGGACCCCTCCTCGCGGACCAGCAGGTGATCGCAGTACTCGTCGAAGCGGTCGGCGTCGCGGCCGTCGGTCGCGCCGGCCAGGGCGAAACCCGGCTCGGAGGTGAACACGTCGTGGCGCAGCCGCTGGGCGGCCTCGATCAGGTCGGAGTCGGTGGACAGCAGCAGCGAGTACCGCGGGGTGTGCGCAGAGGTGGTCTGTTCAGCGGCGATGAGTACAGCAGCAGTGCTCATGGTCAGCACGCTCGCCTAGCCGGGTCTCGGGACGGCGTCGTGTGCATGACGTGTCCGTGAGCGCTGGATGACGAAATGTGGTCGTCGGCGCTCTCAGGAGTCGAGGATCACCACGTTCTCGCCCACCGGGTTCCGTGGCATGACGAGGTGATTGGCGGGGAACGCCGGATCGGCATATCCGATCGACAGGCCGCACAGCACCGTCAGGTCGTCGGGGATGTCCAGTTGCTCGCGGAGCACGTCGGGATACAGCGCGATCGACACCTGCACACAACTGCCGAGACCGCGCTCGGTGAGCGCCAGCAGCAGCGTCTGCAGGAACATCCCCACCCCGAGCGCGTCCACCGGGCCGAAGTCGCGGTGCATGCACACCACCCCGGCCACCGGTGCGCCGAAGAATTCCCAGTTGCGCCGCTGGGCTTTCCACCGGCCTTCCCGGTCGTCCCGCTCGATGCCCATCGCGCCGTACACCAGGGCGCCACACTGCATCCGCCGATACGCGAACTTCGGCGGCAGGCCGGCTGCCGCCAGCGCAGGCGGCGTCGCGTCGACGGCAGCCAGCAGAGCCTCGGCCAGCCGCGCCCGGCGCTCCCCGGTGGCGAGGTACAGCTGCCACGGCTGGGTGTTCGAGTTGGACGGCGCCCGCATCGCCAGCTCGAGCGCTTCGTCGAGCAGTTCGCGCGGAACGGCTCTTCCCGGCAGAAACATCCGGTTGGAGCGACGCGCCCGCACCACCTCGTCGAGGTCGGTCATCACATCTCCCTTCAGGCCGCGGCGCCCCCGCCGTCGGCGTGCAGCGTCGATCCGGTGATGAAGCTCGCTCTCGGCGAAGCGAGGAACAGCACCGCCTCGGCGATCTCCGCCGGGCGGGCGGTCCGTCCCAGCGGCAGCGTCCGGCCGAGTTCGTCGTTGGTGTCGCCCCATTCGGCGTAGACACCCTCGGTGGCGGTCGGGCCCGGTGCGACGCTGTTCACCCGGACGCCCATGGGCCCGAACTCGGCGGCCCAGGTGCGGGTCAGTGACTCCTGCGCAGCTTTCGAGGCGCTGTAGGTGGACGCTCCCGGCACGCCCTTGAATGCCACCATGGAGGTGACGTTGACGATGCTGCCGCCGCCGCGGGCGATCATGCCCGGCACCAGCGCGGCGACCAGGAAGTACGCGCCGCGCACATTGGTGTCGAACGTCGTCTCGAACGAGGCCACGTCCTGGTCGACGGTCAGCGCGCCGGGGAAACTGGCCGCGTTGTTGATCAGGATGTCCACGTCGCCGCAACGGCGGACCAGCGATTCGACCGACGCGAGGTCGGCGACGTCGGCCTCGATGAACCGCACGCCGAGTGTGGCAGCCGCCTGCTCGCCGCGGACGGCGTTGCGACCGGTGACGGTCACCGCCGCACCCTCACGGGCGAGCAGTCTGGCGACTTCCAGGCCGATGCCCGCGGTGCCGCCGGTGACCAGCGCGGACTGACCGGTGAGTTCCATGTCAGCGACCCGCCTGCCAGTCGCCGAACCGGATGCCGGCCAGGATGCCGTCGTCGCCGGTGACCAGGCTGGTGCGCTGCACCGGCGTGCCGAAGTAGGTGGCCTGTTTGTCGACCACGACGCGCTGCCCGCCGCCCTGCCGCTGCACCACCGCACGGGCCATGTCGGCGAACGACATCTTCTCCGGGCCGCCGATGTTGACGACGCCGCCCCGCGGAGGTGCCTGCGCCACGCGGGCGACCTGCTCGGCGACGTCGAAGACGGCGATCGGCTGAATCAACGCATCGGGGGCGTGCACCTCGTCGCCGACGATCAGCGATCCGGTGATCATCTCTGCGAATTCGTGAAACTGCGTGGCCCGCACGATCGTGTAGGGCAGCCCGGAGTCGATGATCGCGCGCTCCTGCACCACCTTCGCGCGCATGTAGCCGCTTTCGGGCAGCCCGTCGGCGCCGACGATGGACAGCGCGACGTAGTGCCCGACGCCGGCGTCTGCGGCCGCCGCGGTCAGGTTCGCCGTCGACCTCGTGAAGAAGTCCAGCACCGGATCGTCGTCGAACGAGGGCGAATTCGTGACATCGATTAGGACGTCGGCGCCGGACAGCGCGTCGGCGAGGCCCGCACCGGTGAGCACGTCGGCGCCCGTCGAGCGGGACGCCGCGACCACCTCATGGCCCGCGTTCTCGAGCAGTTCGACCACCTTCACGCCCACCTGTCCCGTGGCGCCCATGACCGTGACCCGCATGCTGTTCGTCATTTCAGAACCCTCCTCGATTGACCTGCCCTCAGCATCGCCGCCCCGTGGCCGTGGTCGCCCCCTGGAGAGTCCGTGGTCTTGCCCCGCCCACGGACAAGACGGAACCCCGGCGCCGCAGGGCGCCGGGGTTCCGGTTGAGCGTGTGCGTCGACCGAGGGGTCAGCCCTTGCGGGCCTTCACCTTCTCGGTCAGCTGCGGGGTGACCTTGAACAGGTCGCCGACGATGCCGAGGTCGGCGATCTCGAAGATCGGCGCCTCCTCGTCCTTGTTCACCGCGATGATCGTCTTCGACGTCTGCATGCCGGCGCGGTGCTGGATCGCCCCGGAGATGCCGAGGGCGATGTACAGCTGCGGCGACACCGTCTTGCCGGTCTGGCCGACCTGGAACTGGCCCGGGTAGTAGCCGGAGTCGACCGCGGCACGCGACGCACCGACGGCGCCGCCGAGCGCGTCGGCCAGCTCCTCCACCACGTTGAAGTTCTCGGCGCTGCCGACACCGCGGCCACCGGACACCACGACCGTGGCCTCGGCGAGCTCGGGACGGTCACCGGCCACCGCGGGCTCACGCGCGGTGATCCTGGTGGCGTTCTCCGCCTGCTCCGGCACCTCGACGTTGACGACCTCGCCTGCGCCGTCGGACGGCTCGGCGTCGAGCGAACCGGCGCGCAGCGTGATCACCGGCAGCTCGCCGGTGGACTCCGCCTCGACGGTGAAGGCGCCACCGAAGATCGAGTGGATGGCCACGCCACCCTCCTTGACCTCGACGACGTCGGTCAACACACCGGACCCGATGCGGGCGGCGAGCCGGCCCGCGATCTCCTTGCCGTCGGCGTTCGACGACAGCAGCACGGCGGCCGGCGACGCCGACTCCACCAGCGATGCCAGCACGTCGACCTGCGGGGTGATCAGGTAGTTCTCCGCGTCGTCGGACTCGGCGACGTAGATCTTCGCGGCGCCGGCGGCTTTGAGGCCGTCGACGAGCGGCTCGGCGGTGCCGGGCTTGCCCACCACGACGGCGGAGGGCTCACCGAGCACGCGGGCGGCGGTGATCAGTTCGGAGGTGACCTTCTTCAGGGCACCTTCGGCGTGTTCGACGAACACGAGTACTTCAGCCATGGGTTTGTCTTTCGCCTCTTCTAGGAATGTCTGGTCGGGTCGCGGCTAGATGATCTTCTGGGCCACGAGGTACTCGGCGACCTTCGCGCCGCCCTCGCCCTCGTCGGTGACCTTCTCGCCTGCCGTCTTCGGCGGCTTGGGGGTCGACGACAGCACCTTGGAACCGGCATTGGCGACGCCGACCTCGTCGGCCTCGACACCGATCTCGGCCAGCGTGAGCTTGACCACTTCCTTCTTCTTCGCGGCCATGATGCCCTTGAAGGACGGGAAGCGCGGCTCGTTGATCTTCTCGTTCACGCTCACCACGGCGGGCAGCGAGGCCTCGAGGGTGAACACGCCGTCGTCGGTCTCCCGCTCGCCGGTGACCTTGCCGTCCTCGACGCTCAGCTTGCGCACGTGCGTCAGCTGCGGCAGGCCCAGGTACTCGGCGATGATCGCCGGCACGGCGCCGCCGGTGCCGTCGGTGGCCTCGTTGCCTGCGATGACCAGCTCGGCGCCCTCGATGGTCCCCAGCGCGCGGGCCAGCGCCCACCCGGTCTGGACCATGTCGGAGCCGTGCAGCTGCTCGTCGACGAGGTGGACCGCCTTGTCGGCGCCCATCGACAGCGCCTTGCGGATGGCCTCGGTGGCGCGCTCCGGCCCGGCGGTCAGCACGGTGACGGTGCTGTCGTCGCCCTGGCGCTCCTTGATCAGCAGCGCTTCTTCGACCGCACGCTCGTTGATCTCGTCGAGCACGGCGTCGGCGGCTTCCCGATCGAGCGTGTAGTCCCCGTCGGACAGCTTCCGCTCGGACCACGTGTCAGGGACCTGTTTGATCAGGACCACGATGTTCGTCATGACTCTGGTTCGTCCTCCTCGGTGAGGCCGATGGGCCGGCCTGCATTACCACGTTTCAAGCAACTGCCACCATGTTACCCGTCGGTAACTTGTGGTGGCCGTACTGACACCATAGCTGGTCGAAGTTTGCGCGCTGACCTCCCCTAAGCAGGGGCGGCGTGGAGGAACTGTTCGCGAATCGGCCATCGGCGCTTCGCCTGGGTTAGCCTGCCTTCCGATGAGCGCATTCCTGACGGGGGCGGTCGGGGACGGCCCTGGCCGGACACCCCCTGCCCTGCCGCTGACCGGCGAGCGGACCATCCCCGGCCTGGCCGAGGAGAACTACTGGTTCCGCAGGCACGAGGTCGTCTACCGGCGGCTGGCGGCCCGCTGCGCCGACCGCGACGTGCTCGAGGCCGGGTGCGGCGAGGGCTACGGCGCCGACCTGATCGCCGACGTGGCGCGCCGGGTGATCGGCCTGGACTACGACGAGGCGACCGTCGCCCACGTGCGCGCCCGCTACCCGCGCATCGAGATGCACCACGGCAACCTGGCCGCGCTCCCGCTGCCCGACGCCTCCGTCGACGTCGTGGTGAATTTCCAGGTGATTGAACACCTCTGGGACCAGCCGCAGTTCGTCGCCGAATGCCTGCGGGTGCTGCGGCCCTCCGGCGTCCTGCTGATGTCGACACCGAACAGGATCACGTTCACCCCCGGTAGCGACACCCCGGTCAACCCGTTCCACACCCGCGAACTCAACGCCGACGAGCTGACCGAACTGCTGACCGGTGCCGGCTTCGCCCTGGAGGGGATCCACGGCGTCTTCCACGGCCCCGGCCTGACCGCACTCGACGCCCGGCACGGCGGCTCGATCATCGACGCCCAGATCGCCCGCGCGGTGGCCGACGCCCCGTGGCCGGCGGACCTGCTGGCCGACGTCGCCGCGGTCACCGTCGACGACTTCGACCTGACGCCCGCGGCCGAGCGCCCGATCGACGACAGCCTCGATCTGGTGGCGATCGCGGTGCGGCCGTGACAGATCCGAACCCCGGGTCGGCCCCCTACCCTCCGGGTGGGAGGTACCCCCGTCGCTCCTGCCCGCCGAGCCCGAACCCCGCAGTACCCGGGCTCTTCACCCTGGTGCTGCACACGCACCTGCCGTGGCTGGCCCATCACGGCCGCTGGCCGGTCGGCGAGGAGTGGCTCTACCAGTCGTGGTCGGCGGCCTATCTCCCCCTGATGCGCGTGCTGCGCACGCTGGCCGCCGAAGGCCGGGGACACCTGCTCACCCTCGGGATGACGCCGGTGGTGACCGCGCAGCTCGACGAGCCGTACTGCCTGACCGGTATGCACCACTGGCTGGCCAACTGGGAGCTGCGGGCACTCGAGGCCGCGACGCTGCGCACGTCGACCGCCACCGGCGCGGCCTCCGCCCCGGAGGCATTACGCGCGTTCGGGGCGCACGAACACCGGGTGGCGAACGAGGCGCTCGAGGACTTCACTACGCTGTGGCGCCACGGCGGCAGCCCGCTTCTGCGCCAGCTGATCGACGCCGACGCCATCGAACTGCTGGGCGGGCCGCTCTCGCACCCGTTCCAGCCACTGCTCAACCCGCGGCTGCGGGAGTTCGCGCTGCGCGAGGGCCTGGCCGACGCCGGCCAGCGGTTCGCCCATGTGCCCACCGGCATCTGGGCGCCGGAGTGCGCCTACGCGCCCGGCATGGAGACCGAGTACGCCGCCGCGGGCGTCGGGCACTTCATGGTCGACGGGCCGTCGCTGCACGGGGACACCGCACTGGGCCGCCCGGTCGGCGCGTCGGATGTCGTCGCGTTCGGCCGTGACCTGCAGGTCAGCTACCGGGTGTGGTCACCGAAGTCCGGCTATCCGGGCCACGGCGCCTATCGCGACTTCCACACCCACGACCACGTCACCGGGCTCAAACCGGCCCGGGTCACCGGGCGCAACGTGGCGTCCGAGGACAAGGCGCCGTACGACCCGCAGCGCGCGAGCGCGGCCGTCGACGGACACGTCGCCGACTTCGTCGACACCGTGCGGCAGCGTCTGATCGCCGAGAGCGAGCGGATCGGCAGGCCCGCGCACGTCGTGGCCGCCTTCGACACCGAGCTGTTCGGGCACTGGTGGTACGAGGGCCCGGAGTGGCTGGCGCGGGTGCTGCGAGCACTTCCCGAAGCCGGCGTCCGGGTCGGCACCCTCTCCGACGCCGTCGCCGGCGGATACGTCGGCGCACCGGTCGAACTACCGCCCAGCTCATGGGGTTCGGGCAAGGACTGGCAGGTGTGGGCGGGCGAGCAGGTCGCCGACCTGGTGCAGCTCAACAGCGAGGTCACCGAGACGGCGCTCAGCACCGTCGACAAGGCCCTCGCTCAGACCTCGGCCGTCGGATCGCCATCGGCGCGTGACCACGTCGCCGACCAGATCCTGCGCGAGACACTGCTGACGGTGTCGAGCGACTGGCCGTTCATGGTCAGCAAGGACTCGGCCGCCGACTACGCGCGCTACCGCGCCCACCTGCACGCCCACGCCACCCGTGAGATCGCCGGGGCGCTGGCCTCCGGCCGCCGCGACACCGCGCAGCGGCTCGCCGACGGCTGGAACCGCGCCGACGGACTGTTCGGCGCGCTCGACGCCCGGCGGCTCCCGCGATGAGCCGGACCCGGTCACGCCCATGAAGGTGTTGATGGTGTCGTGGGAGTACCCGCCGGTGGTCATCGGCGGACTCGGCCGCCACGTCCACCACCTCGCGACCGCACTGGCAGAGGCCGGTCACGAGGTCGTCGTGCTCAGCCGCCGGCCCACCGGCACCGATCCCAGCACCCACCCGTCGACGGACGAGTACAGCGAGGGCGTGCGCGTCGTCGCCGCGGCGCAGGATCCGCACGACTTCGACTTCGGCACCGACATGATGGCCTGGGTCCTCGCGATGGGGCACTCCATGGTCCGGTCGGGCCTCACGCTGCGCCACACCGCCGACGGCGCGCCATGGCGGCCCGACGTCGTGCACGCGCACGACTGGCTGGTGGCGCATCCGGCCATCGCTCTCGCCGAGTTCTTCGACGTGCCACTCGTCTCCACCATCCACGCCACCGAGGCGGGCAGGCACTCGGGCTGGGTGTCCGGCAAGATCAGTCGCCAGGTGCACGCGGTCGAATCGTGGCTGGTGCACGAATCCGATTCGCTCATCACGTGTTCGGCCTCCATGAGCGACGAGATCACCGAACTGTTCGGCCCCGGCCTCGCCGAGGTCCGGGTGATCCGCAACGGCATCGATGCCGGCCTCTGGCCGTTCGCCACCCGGCGCGCCCGGAACGGCGCGCCACACCTGCTGTTCGTCGGCCGGTTGGAGTACGAGAAGGGCATCCACGACGCCATCGCCGCGCTTCCGCGGATCCGGCGCGCGCATCCCGGCACCACACTGACGATCGCCGGTGACGGCACCCAGGAGCAGTGGCTCGTCGAACAGGCACGAAAGCACAAGGTGCGCAAGGCGACACGATTCGTCGGGCGGCTCGGACACGATGACCTGGTGGCGATGCTGCACACCGCCGACGCGGCCGTGCTGCCGAGCCACTACGAGCCGTTCGGCATCGTCGCACTCGAGGCCGCCGCCACCGGCACCCCCCTGGTGACCACGAACGTGGGCGGACTCGGCGAGGCCGTCATCGACGGGGAGACCGGGATGTCATGCGCTCCGCGCGATGTCGCGGGGCTCGCGGCCGCCGTCGTCGCGGTGCTCGACGATCCGCAGGCGGCGCAGCGCCATGCCATCGCCGCCCGCGACCGGCTCACCTCCGACTTCGACTGGCACACCGTCGCCGCCGACACCGCACAGGTCTACCTGGCAGCCAAACGCGGTGAGCGTGAACCACATCCGCGTCGGCCCACGATCGAACACGCCCTTCCCGGCCGGTAGCCGGTACATCAACCGCCCGACGTCCCCGTCCAGTACTCGGCGATGCGCCCATCGGCGATACGCAGGATGTCATTGCCGGAGAACCGCGCCTCCCCCGAACTGTGCCGACCGTGCCCGATCCACCGTCCGGCCATCAGCTCCCCGTCGGTGAACGGGCCCAGCACGATCTGGAAGGTGAGCTCCTCGAAAGCGGAGCGGGTCTCTTCGATGATCGCCGCCAGTTCCGCCGTGCCGCGGATGTCCCGGCCGGGCCAGTGGCCGACGAAGTCGTCGGCGACCAGGTCGGCGGGCACCGGCCCGCCGGACCACACCTCGTGCACCCACCTCTCGAACAGCGTTGCCGCTCCACCGGACTCGCTCATATCCAGTCCTTTCTCCGGTTCAGACGAGGAAGCAGAAGACGCCGACGGCCATGCAGATGACGAGCATGCCCGTCGCATTGAGGAACAGATTCCGGCCGTAATCGCGTGCGCGGACATGGGCGGCGACGGCACACAGGAAGTACGCCACGAGCGCCGCGCAGGTCAACGCCGCCAGGTGAGGGATCCAGAGCCCGGCCACCAGCCCGGCCGCGGCGGCCAGTTTGATCGGCGGCATCAGCCACCAGAGGCGTTGCGGCCAGTTCACCCCCCGGAAGCAGTCTGCGATGAATGCGGCCGGCTTGATGCACAGAACCGCGTCCACGAGCTGAATGACCGCCAGCACCACGACGGGCCACTGCGGGTCGGGGAGCGGCGTCACGGATCAAAACATACCGTACCGTATGCTTTGGCTCAAGCGTCCGAACCGGGGACGAGCGGCAGCAGCGTCTCGTAGACGCGCCCCAGTTCCTCGGGCTCGACGGGCGGAACCGACACCGCAGCGCCGAGGGCGACGAGATACGGCAGCAGTGCGGCCACCCGCGCATCGGCGTCGGTCGCGACATGGGGGCGCCAGATCCGCTGGAGAGCCGTCAGCCTGGCCCTGTCGATGCGACCCTGCACCCGGTTGACCTCGTCGTCCCAGGTCGCCCACGCACGGACCGCCAATTCGAGCTGGGGACGGTAAAGGCCCTCTCCCCCAGCGGAAACGAGACCGGTGAGCCGGGTCAGCACGGCGCGGGCATCACCGGGCGCCCGCGCGGCGTCGATCTCGCGCTCCATGGCATCGACGGCCATCGCCTCGAAATGCGCGAGCAGTTCCCGCTTGTAGCCGTCGGCACCGCTGAAGTGATGGTGGAACGAGCCCTTCGACAACTTCAGCCTGGCCGCGATGCGGTCGATCCGCAAACCGCTCGCGCCGTCGGCGGCCAGCACCCGAAGGCCGGCATCCAGCCACTTCTCCCGCGTGTTGTTCCTGTTCACGAACGCCTCGACATGAGGTCATATCATACTGGACCGTATGGTTTGGTAGGAGGAGCGACGCGTCGAGTTCCTCAGTTCGGAACAGGGGTCAGCGGGCGGCTTTCTTGCGTTCGATGTCGGCCAGCGCCGCGGCGAGTTCGGCGCGCTGCGCGGCCGAGGTCTCCCAGGCGAGCTTGCGGTTCTTGACCACCTTCGCCGGGGCGCCGACGGCGATCGAGAAGTCCGGGACGTCGCCCCTGACCACCGCGTGCGAGCCCAGCACACAGCCGCGCCCGACGGTGGTGTTGCGCAGCACGGTGACCTTGACGCCGACCCAGGTGTCGGGCCCGATCCGCACCGGGCCCTTGACGATGCCCTGGTCCTTGATCGGCAGGTCGATGTTGTCCATCCGGTGGTCGAAGTCGCAGATGTAGCACCAGTCGGCCATCAGCACCGAATCGCCCAGCTCGATGTCGAGGTAGGTGTTGATCACGTTGTCGCGGCCCAGCACCACCTTGTCGCCGATGCGCAGCGATCCCTCGTGGCAGCGGATCGTGTTCTTGTCGCCGATGTGCACCCAGCGGCCGATCTCCATCGTCGACAGCTCCGGGGTCGCCTCGATCTCCACGCCCTTGCCCAGGAACACCATGCCGCGGGTGATGATGTGCGGGTTGCGCAGCTTGAACTTCAGCAGCCGCCAGTAGCGCACCAGGTACCACGGCGTGTACGCCTTGTTGGCCAGCACCCACTTCAGCGAGGCCACGGTGAGGAAATTCGCCTGCCGCGGATCGCCCAGCCGCGAGCCGCGCCAGCGCTTGTGCAACGGCGCACCCCACATCGTCGTCATGGCCGCAAAGCCTACGCGAGCACCAGGTCTGGTTTCCCGGGTCGCCGCGTCACGCTTGCCGGGTGGCCGGGGCGCCGCCCCACCGGGTTACCCTCACGTGGGCCGCGCATCACGCCCCGGACGAGAGGACTGACGGAGCACTGTGTACCGGCGACTGACCGTGCTGGTGATGACGGCGCTGCTCGCGGGCGTGCTCGCCGGTTGCGGGGACACCGACGGCTGGGTCGAGTCGAAGGCCGCCTCGGGGTGGTCCGCCCAGTACGGCGACGCCGCGAACAGCAGCTACACCGCCGACGCCGGGCCGGGAGCCCTCACGCTGGAGTGGACCCGATCGGTCAAGGGTGACCTCGGTGCCGCCGTCGCGCTGGGTTCCGGCAACTATCTGGCCGCCAATGCGCAGACGCCGGCGGGCTGCTCACTGATGGTGTGGGAGTTCGACAACCTCGCGCGACAGCGCTGGTGCACGCGGCTGGTGCAGGGCGGCGGCGGAGCCAGTCCCCTCTTCGACGGATTCGACAACCTCTACGTCGGCCAGCCCGGCGCCATCGTGTCCTTCCCGCCGACGCAGTGGATCCGCTGGCGCCAGCCGGTGATCGGCATGCCCACCACCCCGCGCCTGCTCACCGACGGGCTGTTGCTGGTGGTGACGCACCTCGGCCAGGTGCTGACGTTCGACGGGCACCGCGGAACGGTGGAGGGCGCGCCGCTCGACCTGGTCGCGGGTGTCGATCCCACGGACTCCGTGCGCGGCCTCGCCGACTGCCGGACCGCTCGGCGCGGCTGCCCGGTGGCGGCGGCGCCGGCCTTCTCGGCGCAGACCGGCACCGTGGTGCTGACACTGTGGGAGCCCGCCGCCGACGCGCCCGTCCTCGTCGGACTGCGCTACCGCGCCGGTCAGCGCCCACTGCTGACCCGCGAGTGGACCAGTGAGGCGGTGGGGCGCGGGCCCCTGGCCAGCCCGGTGCTCTCCGCCGACGGCGCCACCGTCTACGTCAACGGCCGCGACTCGCGGCTGTGGGCATTGAACAGCGCCGACGGCACGCCGAAGTGGTCGGTGCCGCTGGAGTACCTCGCGCAGACCCCGCCGTCGGTGTCGCCCGACGGGCTGATCCTCACCGGCGGCGGCCCAGGCTCCCGCCTGCTCGCCGTCCGCGACGAGGGTGACCGCGGCGAAGTCGCCTGGACCCGCGACGACGTCGCGCCGCTGACCACCGCCAGCCGGGCCGGTGCGCTCGCCTACACGGTGGTCCCCGACGGCGAGCGCGGGCAGGCGCTGTTGGTCGTCGACGCAGGCGACGGCCGCACGGTGAACAGCTATCCGCTGCCGGAAGCCACCGGGTGGCCGGTAGGGGTGTCGATCGCGCACGACGGTCGCATCGTCACCGCCACCAGCGACGGTCAGGTGTACGGCTTCGCGCCGGCCTGATGTATCGGCTCCTAGACCGCCAGCATCGGAGCGATCGCGGCCCGCGGGACCGACACCTGGTTCGCCCCCGCAGCGCCGGCCATCAGCTCGCCCTGGGCGAAGAAGAACACCACAGCGTCGTCGGAGATCGCGAAGTTCTGATAGTTGTCGGCGTTCATTCCGTTTTCAGGGGCGATCGCCACGTCGGGGCCGAGCTGGCGCTGCACCTCGCGCTGGACGATCGGGTAGATCGTGTCCAGCGGCAGCGTGCCGGGCTTGAACAGGTTGTCGAACGTGACCGGCCGCTGTCCGTCGAGGTTGTAGTTGAACGCCTTGAACCAGGTGCTCGGGTGGGCGCCGCCGACGTTCTGGTACACCTCGAACACCAGGCTCTGGGTGCCCTTCGGGGCCATGCCCGAGTGGTAGGTGGTGCCCTTCGCGTCCAGCACGTAGGGCAGGTCGCGGTTGCCGGGCGTCTGCGACACGTTGACGAATCCGTCCCGGGTCTGGGTCAGGTAGGCCGCGACCGCCTGCTCGTCCGGATAGCCGGCCGGGAAGCTGTAGTCCAGCGTGTATGTCGAGGTGGCGGCGTGCACGCGACATGTCTGCTCGCCGTCGAGCGCGCCGCCCAGATCGGCGCACGCCGACTGCGCACCCGCGACGGCCATGCCCGGCCAGCCGATAAGGACACCGGCCGCCAGTACGGCGGCCATCTTGGCAATACCCATCGTCAGTCGTCCTCGCAGATGATGTCGGACACCGGTTCGAGTCACCGGCGCGTCCATGTCAGCGTACGTGTCCGCTCAGCGGTCCGGCCGGCAGATGAACGCCGTTGCCCGGCTTGCGGTCCCGGACCCGAGCCGGGTCAGCACCACCGCGACGTGCGCCGAACCGCGCAGCCGCAGCCGCCGCCGCAGCGCATCGGGGTCCACATCGAGGCCGCGCACCAGGATCTCGACCGCCCCCACGTCGTGGGCCGCCAGCGCATCGCGCAGCCGCCGCTCGCTGAAACCGACCTCGTCGAGCACCTCGAATCCGCGCACACCATCGGGCACCGAGTCACCCGACAGGTAGGCGATGTCCGGGTCGAGTTGCCACAGGCCGTGCCGGGCGGCCCAGTGCCGCACCAGCCCGGCGCGCACCACCGCGCCGTCGGGGTCGACGATCCACCGGCCTGCGGGTCCGACCGGGCAGTCGTCGGGTTCGGTGTCGGTGATCTCCTCGGCGCGGTCGAGCACGGTCGCGCGCCGGGTGACACCGCCGGCGGTCAGCCCCGCCGACCACAGGCATGCCTCCCGCACGCTTCCCGCCAACGACGTCACCTCGACCTCGCCGGCGAATCCGAGGTCCGGAAGCCGGCCGAAATCGATTCCGGGAGCGCACTTCACGACGATGTCGCGGCCGCGGTACACGTCGAACAGCGCATCGAGGGCCGGGGTGTAGTCGCGCGGGTCGAACCGCCGTCGCCCGGCACTGCGGCGGGCGGGATCGAGCAGCACGACGGTGTCCCGGCTGACCGGCCGGAGCGCGTCGGCCCGGCACACCAGGACCTCGGCGCCGCCCCGCGCGAGGTTGTGCCGCGCCATCGACAACCTCACAGGGTCGATGTCGCTGCCCATCACCACCGAGGCCGAATCACGAAGCGCGGCAAGCTCACTGCCGATCGAGCAGGTGGCGTCGTGCACACGCGCGCCGCGAAGGCGACGCGCCCGGTGGGCGGCCACCGGGGCGGCCGTCGCCTGCTGCAGCGCCTCGTCGGTGAGCAGCCAGCCCGACGGGTCGCCGACCTTGGCGACGGCGCGCCTGCGCAGCCGCACGGTCTCCACCAGGACGATCGCGCGCGTACCGAATCGGTCTCGCACAGAAGCGATGTCGCGCACCAGCGTGCTGTCGACCAGCTCCAGGCGCGCTACTTCCCGCAGCGCGCTCGCGCCGGCCTCGCCCTGCAGGTACTCGACGTCGTCGAGCGTGAACGCTACGACGGCTTGACCCCGGTGACCATCACGTTGTAGAACCAGCCCTTCGGCACGACGCGGCGCCAGACGTTGGCGTCCACCCAGCTCAGCGTGGTCCAGCCGTTGAACGCGAACTTCGCCCAGCCCCATCCGAGCTTGCCCGGCGGCACCGTCGACTCGAAGGTGCGCACCGGCCAGCCCAGCATCGCCGCGGTGAACTCCTCGCTGGCCGTCTGCACCGAGACCGCACCGGCGTTGGTCGCCATCTTCTCGAGGTCGGCCGGGTCGAAGGTGTGCAGGTCGACGATCCACTCCAGCGCGGCCGCCCGCGAGTTCTCGTCGAGTTCCTCCTGCGGCCGGCGCCAGCTGCTCAGGCCGGGCAGCTTCATCGCCGCGACGGTGGTCTTCCAGGTCAGGTCGGCCAGCGTGCGGGCGTAGGTGTTGCCGATGGTCGTCGGCTCGCCGGCGAAGACGAACCGGCCGCCGGGTTTGAGCACCCGCACGACCTCGCGCAGCGACAGTTCCACGTCGGGGATGTGGTGCAGCACCGCGTGGCCGACCACCAGGTCGAAGGTGTCGTCCTCGTACGGGATGCCCTCGGCGTCGGCCACCCGGCCGTCGACGTCCAGTCCGAGCGACTGGCCGTTACGGGTGGCGACCTTCACCATGCCGGGCGACAGGTCGGTCACCGATCCGCGCCGTGCCACGCCCGACTGGATGAGGTTGAGCAGGAAGAACCCGGTGCCGCAGCCCAGCTCCAGAGCCCGGTCGTAGGGCAGTTCGCGCTGTTCCTCGGCGGGCACGATGGCGTCGAACCGGCCGCGGGCGTAGTCGATGCAACGCTGGTCGTACGAGATCGACCACTTGTCGTCGTAGCTCTCGGCCTCCCAGTCGTGGTACAGCACCTGGGCGAGTTTGGAGTCGTGGCGGGCGGCCTCGACCTGCTCTGCCGTGGCGTGCGGGTTCGGGACCGGAGCCGAATCGGTACTCGTCATGCAGGGCAGCCTAACCGGCGGCCCCGAAGCTGGCTTTCGCGGCGGCCAGCAGCTGCGGCGGATAGTCGGCGAAGCGCAGGGCCCAGGCCAGCGCGGCGTCGTAGACGTGGTCGGGCGCGACCAGCTCGTCGACCAGCCCGAGTGCATGCGCTTCGGGGGCGCCGACGAACCGGCCGCTGAACACCAGGTCCTTGGCCCTGCTCTCGCCCACCGCGCGGGTCAGCCGTGCTGCGGCCGAGGCGTCGGGTGACCGGCCGCCGAGGATCTCCGTGGACCCGAACTTCGCGTTGTCCCCGCTGACCCGCCAATCCGCGGCCAGCGCCAGCGTCAGCCCGCTGCCCAGCGCGTAGCCGGTGATCGCGGCGACGGTCGGCTTCGGCAGAGCGGCCAGCGCGGCGATCGCCTCACGGGCCGTGCGGGCGGCCGCGTCGGCTTCCTCGGGATCCAGGGTGCGCAGTTCCGGGACGTCGTCCCCGGCGCAGAAGATCTCGTGGCCGCCGAAGACGATGACCGCCAGGACGTCGTCGCGGTCGCCGGCCTCGGCCGCCGCGGCGGCCACCTCCCGGTACATCTGCCGGGTCAGCGCATTGGTCGGCGGCCGCGACAGCAGCAGCGTCGCGATCCCCGGCCGGTCATCGACCGGGCCGTTCCCCGGCTTACCCAGGACGACGTCGACGAACTCCCCCATGTTCAGTCGCCGCTGTATCCCTGCGGGGCGCGGTGGTCCCGGGCGGCGTTGTAGCGGTCACTGTCGAAGAACTCGATCTCCCAGTTGCCGTCGCGTGCGGCCAGGTGGGGTTCGACGGCCTCGATCCTGCGCTCCACCGCCAGCACCTCCGCGACGGTGTGGCCGGCCAGCGAGTCGAGCTGGGTCCACGTCGGCGGCAGCAGGAACGTGCGCCCGGCGGCGAAGTCGTCGAGCGCCTCGGTCGGGGTGATCCAGCCGGCCTGATCGGTCTCGGTGTTGTCGCCGTCGGCGCGCTGACCCTGCGGGATCGCGCCCACGAAGAAGTAGGTGTCGTAGCGGCGGGTGCGCTCCTCCTTCGGGGTCACCCAGTTCGCCCACGGGCGCAGCAGGTCGGCCCGCAGCACCAGCTTCTCCGTCTTCAGGAATTCGGCGAAGGACAGCGACCTGTCGACCAGCGCCTGCCGCTGCGCCCGGTACACCGAGGCGTCGTCGACCAGCACGTCGGGATCGTCGGCGGCGCCCGCGAACAGCACGCCGGACTCCTCGAACGTCTCGCGGGCGGCGGCGCACACCAGCGCGCCGGCCAGGTCGGTGTCCACGCCGAGCCGTCCGGCCCACCATGCCGGCTCCGGGCCGGCCCAGGCGATGTCGGCGTTGCGGTCGCGCTTGTCGACGCCGCCGCCGGGGAACACCATCACCCCGGCCACGAAGTCCATCGCCGAGTGCCTGCGCATCAGGAAGACCTCGATGGGTGCGCCCTGACGCCCGTCGCGGATCAGCATCACCGTCGCCGCGGGCCGGGGCACCAGAGGATCGGGGGATCCCTCGGTCATGCACGCCTCCTGTGTGCCGCGCGGCTGCGGGTGCGCCGCGCGAAGTAGCGGCCGTCGACGTTCTCCAGGGCGATCGACTGGCCGAACGCCGTGGACAGGTTCTCGGCGGTGAGCACGTCGGTCAACAGACCCGAGGCGACCACGTGGCCCTCCGACAGGATCAGGCCGTGGCTGAACCCGCGGGGCACCTCCTCGACGTGGTGGGTGACCAGCACCATGGCCGGCGCGTCGGGGTCTGCGGCGAGATCCTCCAACCGCGCCACGAGTTCCTCGCGCCCGCCGAGGTCCAGGCCGGCCGCCGGCTCGTCGAGCAGCAGCAGTTCGGGGTCGGTCATCATCGACCGCGCGATGAGCACCCGCTTGCGTTCCCCTTCGGACAGCGTGCCGTAGAGACGTTCGGCGAGGTGCTCGGCGCCGACGCTCTCCAGCATGTCGACCGCCTGCGCGTAGTCGACGTCCTCATAGGACTCCCGCCAGCGCCCCAGCACCGCGTATCCGGCGGACACCACCAGGTCGCGGACCACCTCGTCGTCCGGAACCCGTTGCGACAGTGCAGAACTGCTCAGACCGACCCGCGAGCGCAGTTCGGCCATGTCGGCCCGGCCGAGCCGTTCGCCCAGCACGAACGCGGTGCCGCTCGACGGATGCTCCATGGCGGCCGCGATCCGCAGCAGCGACGTCTTGCCTGCACCGTTCGGCCCGATGACCACCCAGCGTTCGTCGAGTTCCACCGCCCAGGTGACGGGTCCGACGAGCGTCCGGCCGCCGCGGCGCAGCGTGACCCGGGCGAAATCGATCAGCAGGTCGGGGTCGGCCGTGTCAGCTGCGGTGTCTTCTTCCGGCACTCGCCCATCGTAGTGTTGCGCCGCCGTCGCGACGCCGGCCGCCTCGCGGCGATTCGCCCGCCGGAATCGTCGGCGCCGACCACCGGCGCCCAGCCGCTGACGGCGAGGAGCCGTTTCGGCGTCAGCCACACGAACATCTGCACGAGCGGCCCGATCCCGAACGCGTAGACCAGCGTGCCGACGCCGACGGTGCCGCCGAGCAGCCAGCCGACCGTCAGCACCGTGACCTCGATCGTGGTCCGCACCAGCCGCACGGACCGGCCGGTGCGTGCGACCAGCCCGGTCATCAGGCCGTCCCGCGGTCCCGGTCCTAGGCCTGCGCCGACGTAGAGGACCGTGCTGAACGCGTTGAGCAGGACGGCGGTCACCATCCAGCCGATCCGGACCGGCATCGACACCGGCGCAGGCAGGACGGCGAGGGTGGCGTCGACGGTGACCGCGATGACGATCACGTTGGCCACGGTGCCCACGCCCGGGCGGTTGCGCAGCGGGATCCAGGCCAGCAGCACGGCGACGCCGACCAACGCGGTGGCGAGGCCGAACGACATCCCGGTGTGGCCGGCCAGGCCCTGGTGGAACACGTCCCAGGGGTCGAGGCCGAGGCCGGCCCGCACCATCAGGGCCATCGAGAAGCCGTAACCGATCAGGCCGGCGAGGAGTGCGGCGCCGCGCAGCGACGCCCTTCGGGTCCGCGTCACGCGTGGTCGGGGAACCGGACGCGGATGGCGTCCAGTTCGCTGCGTATCCGGCGCAGATCAGAGTCCAGTTCGCCCGAGGTGGACCCCACCGGGCGGTATGAGAACAGGTTTGCGAGGCGCTCACCCAATTTTAGTATCCAGTTCGAAGCCATATGACGATTCTGGCCTTGACTGGCTTGCGGTCCAATAGCCAGTTGGCTCATACTGGCTGCAAATGAGCATCGACACGATGGCCCGCGCGCTCGACGAGGATCTACTGGCCCGCGATCTGGGCAACTGGCGCACATCGAGCCGGAGTGGCCCGGCGTACCAGGGCCTGGCCGACGGCATCCGGATGCTCCTCATTGACGGCCGGCTGCCGGTCGGCGCCCGGCTGCCGAGTGAGCGGGCGCTGGCCGACGCACTGCGGGTGTCGCGCACCACCGTCACCGCCGCCTACGCGCAGCTGCGCGACGACGGCTACCTCGTGGCCCGCCGCGGCGCCCGCAGCACCACCGCGCTCCCGGTCGCGGCCACGGCGTCCACCACGGTCGAGGCGTTCACGACACCCGGGATCTCGGTCAACCTCGCCAACGCCGCCCTTGCCGCTCCCGCGACGGCGGTGCTCGACGCCTTCACCACCGCGACCCGGCAGATCACGCCCTATCTGCAGGACATCGGCATCGAACTGACCGGTGTGCTGCCGCTGCGCGAGGCGATCGCCGAACGCTACTGCGCGCGGGGGCTGCCCACCGAGCCCGACGAGATCATGGTCACGACGGGAACGCTGCACGCGTTCGGGCTGATCCTGGCGACCTACACCCAGCCGGGCGACCGGGTGCTGGTCGATCAGCCGACGTACCACGGCGCGATCGCGGCCATCACCACCGCGGGCGGTCGCCCGGTGCCGGTGCCGCTCACCGAGGACGGCTGGGATCTCGGCGCGATGCACGCCGCGATCCGGCAGCTGGCGCCGAACCTGGCGTATCTGGTGCCCGACAACCACAACCCGACCGGGCTCACCATGCCGGCCGCCCATCGCCGGGAACTGGCCGACCTGATCGCCGACACCCGTACCCGCACCATCATCGACGAGACGATGACCGAGGTGTGGATCGACGAGCCCGTCCCCGCACCCGTCGCGAGCTTCCTGAACCGGCGGCGCGACCTGGTGATGACCCTCGGTTCGATGTCGAAGTCCTTCTGGGGCGGCCTGCGCATCGGCTGGATCCGCGCCGAGCGCAGCACCCTGGCCACCGTCGCGGCGCTGCGGCCGTCGATCGACATGGGCACGCCGATCTTCGAGCAGCTGGCCGCCGCGGAGCTGCTGCGGGTGGCCGAGGACGTACTGCCGGAGCGGCGTGAGCTGCTGCGCACCCGGCGGGCGCTGATGTTGTCGCTGCTCGAGGAGCACCTGCCCGATTGGCGGCCGTGCCCGGGCGGTGGCGGCCTTGCGCTGTGGGTGCGGCTGCCCGCCCCGATGAGTTCGGCGCTGTCGGCGGCCGCGTCGCGGATGGGGCTCGACGTGCCGCCGGGACCGCGGTTCGGTGTCGACGGCACCCTCGAGCGGTTCGTCCGGATCCCGTACACCCTGCCGCCGGATCAGATGGCCGACGCGGTGCGGCTGCTCGCGCGGGCCTGGCGCAGCGTCACCGGCTCCACCGGCTCCGAACCCCAGGCCCTGGTGGTCTAGTCGTCGAGGATCTCAACGCGGCGGACCATGCCGTCGACCGCGTCGGCGGCCTCGATCTCCCCGCGGGTGACACCCAGGATGAACAGCACGGTGTCCAGGTACGGGTGGCTCAGCGACGCGTCGGCGACCTCACGCAGCGCCGGTTTGGCGTTGAACGCCACGCCGAGCCCGGCCGCCGCGAGCATGTCGATGTCGTTGGCGCCGTCGCCCACGGCCACCGTCTGCTCCATCGGGACCCCGGCCTGCTGTGCGAAATCCCGCAGCGCCCTTGCCTTCCCGGGCCGGTCGACCACCTGCCCGACGACCCGGCCGGTCAACTTCCCGTCGACGATCTCCAGCTCGTTGGCCGCGACGTAGTCGAGCATCAGTTCGTGGGCCAGCGGTTCGATCACCTGGCGGAACCCGCCCGACACCACGCCGCAGTGGTAGCCCAGCCGGCGCAGTGTCCGGATCGTCGTGCGGGCGCCCGGCGTGAGCTCCAGCTGTTCGGCGACCTCGTCGAGCACCTCGGCGGGCAGCCCGGCCAGTGTGGCCACCCGGCGGTGCAGCGACTCCGCGAAGTCCAGTTCGCCGCGCATTGCCGCCTCGGTGACCTCGGCGACGGCGGCGAGCGCGCCGGCCCGGTCGGCGAGCATCTCGATGACCTCACCCTGGATGAGCGTCGAGTCCACGTCGAACACGATCAGCCGCTTGGCACGCCGCGAGATGCTGTAGTCCTCCAGCGCGAGGTCGACCTGTTCGTCGGCGGACACCCGCGCGAGCGCCGACTGCACGTGCTTGGCGAGCACCGTGGTCGGCACCGACACCCCGAGCTCCAGCCCGGTGACCGGATAGTCCGAGATGCCGCGGATGAAGTCGATGTTCACCCCGAGGAACGCCAGCTCGCGCGCCAGCGCATTGAACGCACCGGCGGTGAACGGCCGCCCGAGGGCGACGATGGTGTGCGTCGACAGGTGCCGCAGAACTGGGGAGTTGCCGCTGGGTTCGACGGTCACCTCGAGGCCCAGCCGGTGGATCACCTCGGTCACCTCCGCGCTCAGCGCATCGCCGTCGGCGAAGGCCGGGGGCGCCGACAGGAGCACACCGAGGGTGAGCCGGCCGCGGATGACCACCTGTTCGACGTTGAGCAGTTCGACGTTGTGCCGCGAGAGCACCTCGAACAACGCCGACGTGACGCCCGGCTGATCCACTCCGGTGACGGTGATCAGCACCGACACCTTGTCTGCTGCGTTCATCCCCTGATGTCGCAGCAGTCCATCAACTGGACGCGTCGATGGGCTTGGGCTCGTCCGCATGGTGGTCGCGACCGATGTGCGCCTCGGCGCGCATCCGCTCCACCATGTGCGGGTAGTGCAGCTCGAACGCCGGGCGCTCGGACCGGATCCGCGGCAGCTCGGTGAAGTTGTGCCGCGGCGGCGGGCAGCTCGTCGCCCACTCCAGCGAGTTGCCGTAACCCCACGGATCATCCACGGTCACCGGTTCGCCGTAACGCCAGCTCTTGAAGACATTCCAGACGAACGGCAGCGTCGAGATACCGAGGATGAACGCCCCGATGGTCGACACGATGTTGAGCGTGGTGAAGCCGTCGGTGGGCAGGTAGTCGGCGTAGCGGCGCGGCATGCCCTCGTTACCCAGCCAGTGCTGCACCAGGAAGGTGGCGTGGAAGCCGATGAAGGTGAGCCAGAAGTGCAGCTTGCCCAGCCGTTCGTCGAGCAGCCGGCCCGTCATCTTGGGGAACCAGAAGTAGATGCCGGCGTACGTGGCGAACACGATGGTGCCGAACAGCACGTAGTGGAAGTGCGCGATGACGAAGTAGCTGTCGGTGACCTGGAAGTCGATGGGCGGGCTGGCCAGCAGCACACCGGACAGGCCACCCAGCAGGAAGGTCACCAGGAAGCCGACCGAGAACAACATCGGTGTCTCGAACGTCAACTGGCCTTTCCACATCGTGCCTATCCAGTTGAAGAACTTGATCCCGGTGGGCACGGCTATGAGGAACGTCATGAACGAGAAGAACGGCAGCAGCACCGCGCCGGTGGCGTACATGTGGTGCGCCCACACCGCGACCGACAGCGCGGCGATGGCCAGCGTCGCGTAGATCAGGGTGGTGTAGCCGAAGATCGGCTTGCGCGAGAACACCGGGAAGATCTCCGTCACGATCCCGAAGAACGGCAGCGCGATGATGTACACCTCGGGATGGCCGAAGAACCAGAAGAGGTGTTGCCACAGCAGCACGCCGCCGTTGGCCGGGTCGTAGACGTGGGCGCCGAGGTGGCGGTCGGCGGCCAGGCCGAACAGCGCCGCGGTGAGCAGCGGGAAGGCCAGCAGCACCAGGATCGACGTCACCAGGATGTTCCAGGTGAAGATCGGCATCCGGAACATGGTCATGCCGGGCGCACGCATGCAGACCACCGTGGTGATCATGTTGACCGCGCCCAGGATGGTGCCCAGACCACCGACGATGAGACCCATGATCCACAGGTCTGCCCCAGCTCCGGGACTGCTGATGGCGTCCGACAGCGGCGTGTAGGCGGTCCAGCCGAAGTCGGCCGCGCCGCCGGGGGTGATGAACCCGCCCATGGCGATCAGCGCGCCGAACAGGAAGAGCCAGAACGAGAAGGCGTTGAGCCGGGGGAACGCCACGTCGGGCGCGCCGATCTGCAGCGGAAGCACCAGGTTGGCGAAGCCGAACACGATCGGCGTGGCGTAGAACAGCAGCATCACCGTGCCGTGCATGGTGAACAGCTGGTTGTACTGCTCGTTGGACAGGAACTGCAGGCCCGGCACCGCGAGCTCGGTGCGCATGAACAGCGCCATCAACCCGCCGGCGAAGAAGAAGACAAAACACGTGACCACGTACATGATGCCGATCAGCTTGTGATCGGTGGTGGTGATCAGCTTGTAGATCAGGTTGCCCTTGGGGCCGAGCCGCTCCGGGAAGGGGCGCCGTGCCTCGAGTTCTCCGATTGGGGGCGCTTCGGCTACCAAGAAATCCTCCCACGCGAGACTCGCCCGCTCTTTGCACGATCTACTGTCCGGGTACGTAGGTTAACGTACTAAGGAACTTAGTACTAATCTTCGTAGTTGGGCGGACTTAGACAATTCAGTAGGACCATCACCCGGGACGACGGGTGTGCCCGTTGGGGCGGGTCAGAGCACCCGCGGCATCGGCTCCGGCACCGCTCACCACGGATGGACGACCGCCAGCCAGGTCCACGCGCGAGTTCGCCGAATATCTATGCACTACGTAGTTGCGGTTTCCATGAGCGGTGGCGTCGTCGGTAAAGCGCTGTCCCGCAATCTCTAATGGGGTGAGCACTCCGACAACCAGCCGTCGAGCGCCCGCTGAGTCGCCTTCGGTAGCTTGCTCGATGAGAGGCATTCGGCTAGCGTCTCGGCCATCAGATAACGAACCGGTAACGTTAAGGAACGTCTCGACTTGGTGGCTGAGCGCCGGATCGCGCGATTGAAATCGCCGACGAAACACCGGTGGGATGACGAGATCACAGAGATCATTCCCATCAACGAGTTCGGCGCGGCCACCTCCCCGATGATCGACAGCGGTCCCTTCGCCACCGACATCGACGTACTGACCGCACCCGAACTCGACGACCTCAATGACTTGCTCGTCGAACTTCCGCGACTGCTGCTGCCTCCCGTTCTCGGGACTCGCGCAGCATCGTCCGCTCCGCGGAGGTCCATCAAGTCCGAACGCCTGCGATGCGGAGAAGCGTCGGCCCACCCGGGGGCGACTTCGGCCGGTCCGCGCCGCTCGCGGCCTACGACGCATCGAAGGCCCTCGGAGGGTGCGGCTGCGGTACACAGCAGGCTTGTCATCTCAGCTATGGCCGCCGGGGCGGTCGCCGCGGGGGCCAATGCGGCAGTGGGCGCGTCGGATGCGCCTCACGAGCAGCCGATCCTGCTGGCGGGCAATGCAGGAGTGGAGGGACTGCCTTCAGATGATCCGCCGGGCTTCGAAGTCGTCCAAGTGGTCAGCAACTTCAAGTCCGCCGTCCATCAAGAAGAGTTAAATCGGGCGGCGGCCTTCGCTCAGGAACGAGCGCAGCGAGAGGCACGAATGCGGCGCCCGCAGTTCGCCTTTCCGGCGCGAGGCATCTTGACGTCGGGATTCGGACAACGATGGGGCACCTTGCACGCAGGACTCGACATCGCGAATGCGATCGGTACCCCGATCTACGCCGCCTCGGCGGGCGAGGTGATCGCCTCTGGTCCTACCCCGGGTTTCGGCATGTGGGTCAAGATTCGAGACGCGGAAGGCACGGTCACGCTTTACGGTCACATCGACACCGCCACTGTGCAGGTTGGCGAGCGTGTGCTGGCCGGCTCTCAGATCGCCACGATGGGCAATCGGGGAAATTCGACGGGTCCTCACCTGCACTTCGAGGTGCACATCAACGGTGCGGAGAAGGCCGACCCCATGTCGTGGTTGCGCGAAAGGGGTGTGCCGAGCCGCTAGCGAGGCTTGCCTAGCTCCAGGAGGTCCGGCACCGTCATCTTCCGAAGTCGGTCCGTCTCCTCAAGCTCTCGACGAAGTCAGTGGTGACGACCCGACGTTCGTTTTCCAATGGCGCGCCTCGCGCTTGAGGCCGCTCGACGCCTAAGCTAGCTACTGCCTGACCCAGGAGGTTGACCATGGCTCGTGTGCGCGGCTTCGGAGAACTCGAGGCAGCGATCATCGACCGTCTCTGGAATCGCGACCCGGACACCGATACGACGGTCAGGGAGATCTTCGACGAGTTGAGCGCTGAACGCCACATCGCCTACACCACAGTGATGTCGACGATGGACAATCTGCACGGCAAAGGCTGGCTGTCGCGAAGACGCGATGGCAAAGCGTATCGCTACCGACCAACCTTGACTCGCGAAGAACACAGCGCCCGGCTGATGCTCGAAGCACTGAGTGGGGGCGGCCGCTCAGACGCGGTCCTCAGTCATTTCGTGGCGCAGATCGACGCCGAGGAATCCGCGGATCTGCGCGCTGCGCTGCGACGCCTGGCCCGCAAGTCGCGACGATGACTGTCGCGGCCGCGTTGCTTCTGTACGTCGTGGCGGTATTGGCGGCAGGTCCGAAGTTGCTGCTCGTCATCACCGCTGACGGCGGTGCTCCACGCTTGGCTATTGCCGCCTGGCTGACTGCAGTGGTGACCGTGCTCGGATGCTCGATCGCTGCAATCGCGCTGCTGTTGATCGAAGCCGCCGGGCATTGGAACAGCCCCGACGCGCTCCTCGTGTCGTGTCTCGAGCGCCTCGAAGCGATCCTCCTCGGACAGTCGGGGGGGCCAGCGAGAGTCGTCGCGACAGCTGCGGTGGCCCTCGCCATCGGAAGTGTCGTCGCCATCGGCGTCCGAGTGGGCTGCGCCCTGAGCCGCATGCGCTCGCACACGTTTGCGCATGCCGATGCCGTGCGCCTGGTGGGACAGTCAGACGGCAGCGACGTGGTGATCATCGAGGCGGCCGAGCCCGCAGCGTACTGCGTGGCAGGGCGTCCGCCGGCCATCGTCGTGACCACTGCGGCTCTTGCGGCACTCGATGAGAGGCAGCTCGCGGCTGTCGTCGCACATGAACGGGCTCACCTCGATGGGCGCCACGCCTACCTCGTTGCCGCAGTGCGTGGTCTGGCTGCGGGGTTGCCCAGAGTTCGACTCTTTGCCGACGCCGCGACGCAAGTCTCGTCTCTGCTGGAGATGTGTGCCGATGATGCTGCGGCTCGTCGCCATGGCAATCATCCTCTCCTCGCCGGCCTTTTGACCTTATCGGGTGCCATCACTCCGGCCCATGGACTCGCCGCGGCCGGTGTCGCCGTCCTCGTCCGCGCCGAGCGCCTTACAGCTGCACGAAACGGGCACACCCACATCCGAAGCCGCCTCACGTTGAGTGGCGCGGTCGCGGCGATGGCTGCAACACCATTGGCTATCGCCGTCCTGTCCCTCTCGGGTGCATTGATCTGCTTCGCGTAATCCGCTGATCGCACCTGCACTGCGTACCTCTTGCTTTGGCTCTTCTGTAGTACGGCAGAGGCCAGTGAGCGCATTGGTTAAGGCTCACCTGCTCCGGTCCGATGCTCGCTTTGCGGCCGACCGTGTTCCCACCACAGGCTACTTGCAGCCCCAGACAACCGCTCCCGCCGCGTGTGCAGCGGCCGGATCGGCGGCCAACAATGCTGTCACCGCCAGGGCGAGTGCCACCAGTAGTGCAGCTGCGATCCACCGACCAGCCCGTCGTGAAGGTCGCGGTGCTCGACGCTCCCGGTCCCACGTCGCCCGAGGCCCTACGCAGGACACGGACGATGCGCTCTCCACACGACCAATCTACTATGCGTCTACGTATGTAGCGAGGCGCTTCGAAAGCAACTTCACTGTGAAGCGGGGAGGCCGTCACCTCCTCGCATTGGTTGAACCTCCGCGCTAAATCCATGCCGGCTCGATCTGACGTCGGCGGGCTGCGGGCTCGCTGATCAGTCCTCGTGGGTGGCCGCATTCCGGGAGTGAACCCTCCTAGGTTGCTGCTCGTGCAGTTGACGTAAGAACGCGTTGTACGAAGCAAATTCGGCGTCGTCGCGTTCGACGTCGGCTTCTCTCCTCGCCGACTCCGACTCCTCGTCACGACGCCAGCGAATGGCGAAGATCAATGTGGTCAACAGCGCGACGGGCTCACCGTAGGACCATGCCAGAGCCCCGGCGATCGCCTGATCGGCCACGGGGTCCACATTCCAATTCGCTGGAGGGTTGGCAAAGGTGTTGGTCAGCGCTCGCGGTGCCATCATCAGAATCACGCCGATGAAGACATGCAGGGGCATCTCGACGAAGATGTCGAAGAAGCGACCGAGATTACTTTGTCGGACCGGCAGCGGACCGGTCGACAAGATCGGCAGAATGAACAGCAGCCCGCTCGCGAGGAAGAAGACTTGCAACGCGACGTGTCCGGCCACGCTGGCCGCCGTCGAATCGAACAGGTCGGACAGATACAAGCCGTAGTAGCTGAACAGGAACACCGGAATGGTGAACCCGGGGTGCAGCACGATCCGGCTCGCTCGGCAACGCAATGCGCCCAACGCCGCGATCAGTACGCAACGTCCGACGCCACGGTGAGGCGTCGACCTGAGCAGCAGCCGGCCGGGCGCTCCCAAGACCAGCAGCGGCGGGACGAGGATCGACAGTGTGAGGTGCTGGAACATGAAGGCACTGAACAACCGGTAGCCGTAGCTGTCGATGGCAAGGCCGGTCACCGCCGCCAAGGCGATGCAACCTGAGAGGAAGCTCGCAGTGCGCACCCACGTCCATTCGCGGCCCTGCGCCCTCACGATCCGAACGGCGAGGAGGTACCACACCGCCAATCCGATTGCTATAACCGGAAGTAATGGGATCGGCGGGACAAGCCAGCCGAGCATCGCCGATACGGAGGGGGGTGACGATGGAAGCACCACCTGACCGATCATGTCGTGCCCTCGCAGCGTCGGGCAGCATCATGGCGACCGGATCTCGGGCCGAGCAGCGTGGTGGTGGCGGCCGCGCGTGCAGTCACTGCGGTGGCTCAGCATCTATCGCGGCCTCGGCTGCGAGTCGTCGGACCACGGGTTCCAGGTCCTCGGCGAGCAGTGCCCGCAGGAACACCGCGGCGACGCGATGCGCCCGGTCCAAGACGATGGTAGTTGGGATCACCGTGGTGGGGTATCTGGCCCCCAGGGCAACCATTGTGCGCATCGGTGGGTCGTAGATCGACGGGAAGGTGACCTTGCGGTCGACGATGAAGTCGATCGCGGCTTGGCGGTTGTTGTCACGGACATCAATCCCCAGGAATGCGACTCCCGCGGCCCTCGTCGCGTCGTAAACCCTCTGTAATTCCGGCATCTCGGTGCGGCAAGGGCCACACCACTGGCCCCATACGTTGATCACTACAACTCGGCCGGCGAAATCCTCAACGGACACCGTTCGATTTGGATCCAACAGGTCCGGTCCCCGAATCGTCCCGGGCCGACCACGATTTTCCGGTGGGTCATAGAGGATGTCGACCTGTCCGCCTGGCGAAACGAATTCGAATGAACCCCCCTGCGCGACGGCGTCGTCGCCGCTCGAGCACGCGGGAACCGCAGCACCCACCACTACCGCGCTCACACCGGCAATGCATCGCCGTATAGCCTGTGCGAGACGGGTAGGTCGTCTCCGGCGCTTGCGGTCAGAGCGCACGAGGAGCCCCGCTGAGCGCCTTGGCCGGCCGGTTGATCGAGTCATGTCCCACTCGTGCCGGCCGCTCTGAGTGTGGGTGGTGCTCGAAACCAACAAGTACGGTGATCAGCTGCGTCATCGGCAGGATCACCTCCAAGACTCAGCGTTTCATGCCGTCACCAACCGATGCGTTCAGAAGCGCCGACGTTACATTCCGCCGAGGCCCCGTCCGCAGCGCCGTCTACGTAGGGACTACGTAAGATGGTAGCGCAATGACTTCATGGCGAATGACGGGACGGCACTGATGATGCGGAGCGGCTTCGCGGCGATACACCGACGCAGAGGCATGTGGGTGACGACGGTGGCACTGCTGGCAATCGCCGGCCTGGCATTGACCGTTAGTGCGTGTGGCGGTCCGACATCGCCGCAGCAGGAGCCCGAGGTGATTGTGGACAAGGGCACTCCCTACAGCGACCTCCTCGTTCCGAGCCTGCAGACATCGGTCACCGAGGGTGCAGTGGGGGTCCCCGTGGATACGCCGGTCACCGTCTCCGCGGAGACCGGTGTGCTTGGCGCAGTGACACTGCTTAACGAACAGGGGCGGGTGGTCAAGGGCGAACTGAGCGCCGACGGCGTCACATGGCGCTCAGCGGAGCCGCTGGGATATAACCGGAAGTACACCTTGACCGCGGAAGCCCTCGGTCTCGGCGGCGTGGCGCGCAGCAGCGCGACGTTTGAAACGCACTCGCCCCAGAATCTCACGATGCCGTACGTGCTGCCCAATGACGGAGAGGTCGTAGGAGTCGGCCAACCTATCGCGGTGCGGTTCGACGAGAACATCCCTGACCGACTCGCCGCTCAGCGGGCGATCACCGTCAAGACGGACCCCCCCGTCGAAGGTGCGTTCTACTGGCTCAACGACCGCGAAGTCCGCTGGCGTCCAGCGCAATATTGGAAATCCGGAACATCAGTCGAAGTCCAGGTGAAGGCCTATGGAGTTGACATGGGACAGGGCTTGTTCGGTCAGGACGACGTCTTTACACGTTTCAAGATCGGTGACGAGGTGATTGCGACGGCTGACGACGCGACCAAGACGATGACCGTACGCAGGAATGGTGCGGTCGTCAGGACGATGCCAATCTCCATGGGCAAGAACAAGACACCGACCGACAACGGTACTTACATCATCGGCGACCGGTACTCCTTCCTCGTCATGGACTCGTCGACCTACGGTGTGCCGGTGAACTCGCCTGACGGGTACCGCACCGAGGTCAACTGGGCCACCCAAATGTCCTACAGCGGCATCTACGTTCACTCGGCGCCGTGGTCGGTGGGCAGTCAAGGGCGAGCCAACGTCAGCCACGGCTGCCTCAACGTCAACCCAGACAACGCCAGGTGGTTCTACGACACGACTAAGCGCGGCGACATCGTCGAGGTGATCAACACTGTCGGGCCGACACTGCCGGGTACTGACGGGCTCGGCGACTGGAACATTCCGTGGGACCAATGGAGTGCCGGCAACGCGGCGCTGTAGTGGCACCTGAGCAACGACGAGGGTTTAGTAACGCCGCGCGTTGTAGATCGGAGCGGACGAGATTGGGGCCACCTTGACCGGGGTTCCATAGGTGGATGCATGCACCATGTTCCCGTCGCCGATGTAGATCCCTGCATGCGAGGCGTCCGAGTAGAACGTGACAATGTCACCGGGCCGGAGGTCGGGCACGGCAACGGGTTGTCCGCCAGCCGCAAGAGCTTGACTTGATCGCGGAAGCGACTTGCCGTTCTGAAGAAATGCCCACTTGATGAGTCCTGAACAGTCGAACGCGTCGGGCCCGGTCGCCCCCCAAGAGTACGGCGCACCGACGCGAGTCAGCGCCGCTTGCACGACCGCCGTTCCACCGCCCGTGTCGGGAAGCAGGCCGGGTGCCGGCGGGGAGAATTCCGGCATCGCCACGATGGCCGGGGCCTCCGGTGGAACCGGCTGCGGGGATGGCACAGGCCCGGGGTCGGCCAAGACGGCACGTTGATCCGGGGTCAACGATCGGTACAACGCCTCCACCTCGGTGATCTGCGCGCGAAGCCGACTTTGCTTGGCTTGTAGCTCGGCGCGGACGGCTGCGGCCTGCTGGGCAGCGGTTCGGGCGCCCAGCTCCGCGGCATCCGCAGCCCGCGCAGCAGTGTCAGCCCGCGATGACGCGGCGCGGAAGGCCGTCATGCGTTTTGAGATCTGGGTGGTCATCACCTGCCTCAGTGAGAGTTCGTCGAGCAGCCGTTGCGGCGATTGAGCGGTCAGCGCCGCGCTGATGCCGTCGGCGGGACCGCCCGTGTACGCCGCCGCCGCCAGCTCGTTCACCGCTCCTTGAAAGCGGATAAGGTCGGCTTGTGCAACGGCCGACACATCGGCTTCAATACGCCGACGGTCTTCGGCTGCGCGCTGCGCTGCCAGCTTGTTCTCCAGATCGAGTTCAGCGGAGTAAATGGCTTCCGCTGTGCGTTCGGCTTCGCGGGAAAGCTCCGTCATGCGGGCCACGGCGTCCGACGCCGGGTCTGCTCGCCCAGCGCCCGAAGAGCCAACGAACGTCAGCGCAATCATCAATGCCACGACGAAACCAACAGCCGATCGGGATACCGCGGCAGAACGGCCCATAGTCAAAACAGATCCTCACAGCGCAGGGAATCTACGGCAGAGCTACGTAGGTCACAGGAAGGTTACGAGGATCACTGCTCAATGTCCATGGGTGCGGGACGCCTGTCGACCACGTGCTATCTACTATGTGTAATAGTAGATACTGACTCGCTCAGTAGGCAGCCCACGGGCTTGGTTTCGAGGATGACATGACAAGCGGAACCGCCATCACGGCGCGCGTTCACTCACTTAATCGACCCAACATGGTCTCCGTCGGGACGATCGTGTGGTTGTCGAGCGAACTGATGTTTTTTGCCGGGCTGTTCGCGATGTACTTCACCGCCCGGGCCCAAGCCGATGAGTGGCCTCCGCCGCCAACGGAATTGAACCTCGCGCTCGCAGTACCAGTCACTTTGGTGCTCATCGCGTCGTCGTTCACCTGTCAGATGGGCGTCTTCGCGGCCGAACGAGGCGATGTGTTCGGGTTGCGTCGGTGGTACGTCGTCACGTTAGCCATGGGCATCTTTTTCGTGCTCGGACAGGGCTATGAGTACATCAACCTGGTGCACGAGGGAACCACCCTCTCCAGCAGCGCGTACGGGTCCGTCTTCTACATGACCACGGGATTTCACGGACTGCACGTCATCGGCGGCCTAGTCGCGTTCATCTTCCTGCTCATCCGCACGCGAATGAGTAAATTCACTCCTGCTCAGGCGACGGCCGCCATAGTCGTCTCGTATTACTGGCACTTCGTGGACATCGTGTGGATCGCCCTGTTCGCAACGATCTATTTCGTACGGTGACAGCGGCGCCGCGTTCCCGTCAACGGATCCGACGAGTCAGCCGGCGCTGTTCGCGTGCTTACTTGTTGGTGCTGCTCGCCTGCACTGTGGTCGGGATAGCTGCACCCGTGCCTACGGCGGCCTTTGTCGCCGCAGACCCGCCGCTCGTGGAATCAACAGTCGTGCTCGTCACTTCCAGCACTACCGCGCCGACGACGCACTTCTACGACGATGCGGACAGCGAGCAACAATCCGAGGGCTCAAGCCCTGCGCTGTGGATTCTGGCAGGCGCCATCGCCGGTCTCGCGGCCATAGCCGCCGTCTTGGCACGCGTCGGTAAGAGACCACGGCATTGACCGCATCAAGGACACCACTCCCGGGGCCACACGACGCTCACCCTCCGAACAAAAGGTACAGACCTGCAAATGTGTACCCGACCATCGTGAGCATCATCGCCAGCTGCCCACTAATCTGATGCCGCTGCGGGAGCAGGCGCAGCGCCCGGTCGTGTGCTGCGATGACGGCCACGATATGACCGATCACCACACAGGACACCTTGATCGTCCATAGCACCGACGGATGCTGCGAGAGCACGTACTGCACATCTGCCGGTTCCAGTCCGAGCAGGTGCCAGCCGCGCCCGAGGGGATCGGCCAGCCGCACGATCGTTTCTTGCCCGCGTTCCACCAGATACGACAGGTAGTGGGCGAAGATGTAGCCGACGACGATCGGAATGAGCGAGTGTGCCAGCTTGCCGGGCAACTGGCGACGTTCATCTCGGCTCACCCCGCCGGTTGCCCGCGCGGCTGCCGAGAAGGTAGTCCCTACTACGCAAACGAAAAAAAGAAGTGCGACGGTACGGAGCAGCGACCCGGCCCAGGCCTCGCTGAGCACGGGCACCGAGACCGCTTGCTGATCGACGAAGTTCCGGAACGCCGGCGCCTGCGAGAAACTGTCGAAAGCCGTGGACCCGAGCAGCACCGCCAGTACGGCAACGATTCCGGGACGTACGGGCAATGTGGTCAGATGATCCATCGGATTGATGGCCGCAATCCGATGGGTGACGGGACTGCGTCGGAAGGGAGCGAGCCGTGACACCGCCATGCTGTACACCTCGAACGGATCCGATCGAGCGAACCACCGCGTCCCGAAGAACCATGCGCCCAACATCATCAAGACGGCATAGGCCAGCAACCAGGCTTTGATCGCCACCTGCGAGCCGGCGTCGGGGCTGGCGAGTTCGAGCCAGACGAACGCGAGTAGACCGCCCGCCGCCGGCCAGTATCCCCACCTCGGCGAATAGCGGCGTAGCGGCGACGTCTCGGATGTCTCGCGACGAGTCATGCCGAGCAATCGATACAGCGTGCGTAACGGGGAGATGACCCGCCACACCGGACCCACGACGACCGAGACGGCCACCAGCCCAACCCACAGCAGCACATAGAACACGCCCGGTAGGGCGTTGGCACTACCCTCCGGCCCCCATACGGCGGCAATCGCCACCCAGACCGTGAAGAAGAAGGCTGCAAGGGCCACCGACCAGCGCAGCACTGCAGAGTCAACGACGTGCGTCACCCACACAGGTAGGTCGCGCCCCGGCCTGTCGGGGTCGAATCGCGGCGTTTTCCATGCCAACGCGACGACGGCGAACGTCGCGGTCAAAGCCCAGGCAGCGCCTATCAGCGCGAACGACAGCGGCACCGGCAGATCGGTTGATCCACCCACGCCGTGCGCCCAGACGGTGACGCTCTGGTTCAAGGTCACGGCCGAACTTGCACGGTCACCACCGTGCGATTGAGGTCGTGCAGCTCGATGTCGACTTGGCCCGGCACGTCGACCGTGAATTCGAAGACCTGGTCCCGGCGCGGTTCGACCTGAAAGGTGTTCTCGGGCGACGAGTGCACGTGCAACTGGTCCGCGACGTCGCTGCTCACCTTGAGGACTATGGGTTTGCCGACGACGCCTTGAGCCTGGCCGTTCGTGGGTGTGACCACTCCACCGGCGATGTTGATGTCCACTGTGGTGGCGTCGTCAGGGATAGATGGCGACGGGGCCGGCGACGCCGACGCAGCGGGCGGCGCACTGGTTGCACTCCGACTCGATACTGAAGTCGAAGATTCGCCAGGGGCGGTCGACGAACTGCAGCCCACAAGAGCGATCGCCAAGATCGCCGCCGCGATGACGCCTATGCGGGGTGCTTTATTACTCATGTGGGCCCGTACCTTTCGTCCTGTGAGTCGCCGGCACTGTCGGGATCGTCGGGATGTCGACGCCTGTCCCGCCGGACGATGTAGAAGACGACCCCAACGATCACCAGGGCCGGTCCGAATGCAGGCAGGGACATCCAGAGCCCGACGTCGGTGGCGACGTAGGAGACATCCATCGGAGTCAGGCTGAGCATCGAGCTGAGTCCTCGACAGAGGCGTGCTTCAGGTGTCGGCGGCGAGGTTCAAGGCGCGACATCGTCTTGGCCTCCTCTCATGACTCTCTACGACGACCGGTAGGCGTTCGCTCCTACCACTTAGCTCCGTACGTACCATCCCCTTACCTAGCAGACCGAAACATACACTGGGCTGTACATGCCGCGGGTGTCCGAGGCCGCGATCGAATCGAGGACTGTGAACGCCGTCATTCGCCTGACTGTGACGATCTTGGTAGCGCTGGCTTTCTGGTTGACGGGGAGTGGCATCGCCGTCGCTCACACGTCACTGGCCAATTCCAATCCGGGCGAGAACGCCAACGTGATCTCGGCGCCGACGGTCATCACGTTGACCTTCACCGAGGACATCAATGCCGCGTTCGCCAATGTCGCGGTTACTGGCGCTGACGGGCGAAGCTGGGGATCGGGTGATCCGCAGGTCGAGGGGCCACGAGTCAGCGCTGGAATCCGACCAGATGTTCCCGCAACCGGCACCTACACCGTCGGCTACCGCGTGGTATCAGCCGACGGCCACCCAGTGTCCGGGTCGTACACGTTCACCATCGCCGGTGATCCCGGCAAAACTTCGCCGGCACCCGCAGGCGCCGCAGTCGCACCCAGCACCGCCGCTGCTCCGCCTCAATCGGCGTCTCCGATGGGACCGGATACAAAGACATCGATACTGTCCGCAGGCGCTATCGGTCTCGCACTCGGAGGGGCGATCGCCTTCTGGCAATCGAGAAGACACCGGCGGAAATACGAGGCCGCGGCTTCCATAGAGTCGAATCCTTCTGCGCTTGACGCGAATGCACCGTAAGACATCGCCTCTTCGATTGCTCAGGCAAGCGTGACGCACGGCAATGGACGTGCGGCATGAAGAATTGGGCGACATAGCGAGATGGAGCCTGATGTTGTAGCGCAACAACACGAGGTCGGTGCACATGTGATGCCATCCATCGGCGCCGCTCTCACCCGCAACCTTCACCATAGGCTCAGCGGTGACTGTTACGCGCACAACGCATCACGACTAGAGACCGCGGTTGTAGCCGGCGCCTTGGTCGGTTCGGAGGCCGCGTGACCGATCGCGATCGTCAGAACGGGTTCGACTTCGACTGGTCGAACGATCGAAGTCGTGACGGCGGCGTTGAACCGCCCGGATGCGTCGCTGGAGGGCGTTCTTCACGTGCTCCGGCAGCGCAGCGCCGTCGTCTGCCGAGCGGGACGCCACGTCGTGGGCAGTCCGAGCTGCGGCATCGGCGCCGACGATGTGACGTGCCAGCTCGGCCGCCTGGCGAGTGCTGCCTCGGCGCAGCCGATGCGCTGGATCGGGTAGGCGGTGCTCATGGTCCCGTTCGCCTGCGAGTCGCTCGTAGAGGTAGGCGGTGTTGGTGTCGCGGCCGCGGGTCATCGCTACGTAGAACATTGCACGGCTGACACTCTCGCCGAGGACAGCGTGGGTGGTGTCGGTGGTGACGCCTTGAGCGGAGTGCACTGTGACGGCGTAGCCGTAGGTGATGTGCTCGCGTAGGTAATCGTCCGCGAAGGCGGCGCGGGCGCCGTCGTCGAGGCGGCGAGCGGCGATGCGCTGGTTCTCGGGGTCGACGGCGTAGACCTGCCAGCGGTTGCCGTTGCGGACCGGGTCGGCGGGCCGACCGTCGTTGGCGTTGAGCACCGTGACGGCGGGATCATTGCGGCGACTGATGATGAGGTCCCCGATCGCGATCTGATGTCCTCGCGCAGCTGTCACCGTAGGCGCGTCAGCCTCAATGCTGTCTCGGTGCAAGCGCCGGTTCAGCGCATCGGCCATCTCCTTGGTGTCAGCGACGAGTATCGAGTCCTTCCCGGCGTTGGTGTCGGCCGCGTATGCGGAGAGCGCGTCGGCGGCCATCGCGACTGGATCTCCGGACCGCAAGCGGTCGTTTCTGCGGTACCAGTCAATCGCGCGGCGTCCAGATGAGGGACCGCCGTCGCGCACGGCGAGGGACGCGGCGCGTTCGCCGGGATCGCGCATGCGCCAGACCTCAGAAAGCTTCTGCGTCCATGGAAGGTCGTCACAGAGCTGAGCGAACATGCCGCCGCGGGCCTTGACGGGGTCGAGCTGATGGGCGTCGCCTACGAGGACTGCCTTCGCGTGCTCGGCGGTGGTAGCGGTAAGCAGCCGGCGCAGGTCGTCGGTGCCCGCCATACCCGCCTCGTCGACGATGACCAGGTCGAGATGGCTGAATCGCAGGGAGCCGCTGCGCAGATCTTGCAGGGCTTTCGCGATGGTGTAGCCGATGTCCCCGGCACCGTCGCGCACGGCGATGTCGACAGCTTTGCCGGTCGGCGCCAGCACGAAGACTCGACCGCCGTGACGGCGCCGCGCCATCGCGGCCAGCGCGCGCATGGAGGTCGTCTTGCCGGCTCCGGCGGGAGCACTCAGCGGTTGCACCAAGAACGGCGACGTGGCGATGTTCTTCACGGCGCGTTCCTGATCCGCTGACAGGCCGTCGGTGTCCGCATCTTTCATCCACAACGACGCTCGGGCATCCCTGGCGTCGATGAGGTCGAACACGGCGGCTTCCTCTGCCAGGATCACGTCCAGGGTGAAGCGTTCGTGCCCTTCCCGCTCATGCGCTTCGCGTGGCGCGGTGAGGCGCACCGCTATCTCATCAACGGCGGACTCGACCATCTCCCGTGGTGAGCGCGCGGTGTCGACGGGCAGCTGAGCGCCGACGATCTCGATGAGGTCGGCGCGGGTGAACGCGGCCTTTTCCATACATTCGGCGGCTGTCGCGATCCGGCGTCGGCCGAGGCGCGACTTTCGGCCGGTCAGCCGATCGTGGCGGGCCCGGTGCTGAGCCCCGCCATCGACGGACAGGCCGCGTTCATCGGTACGCCAGCCGGCCCTCAATTCTGTCCAAGACCATTGTTCCGACTTGCTCGAACGTGTGGCCTTTTGTGCCGTGGCGAGCTGGGCTGCCGACAGTTCGCCACCGTCCGCCGCGGCGAGTTTTCCGGCGGCCCAATCGCGCAGCTGACTCGAGCGTCGTGACCAGGCGTTGATGGTCTCCGGGCTGATGCCGGCGACCTCGGCCATACCGGTGGCGGGGTCGACGGGCAGCCACTCGAGGCCCAACGATCGGTGTAGTTCTCGTCGCAGCGTGGCCTGGTAGATCACCCCAGCCGCCTTGGCTTCGTGATAGAGCGACGTGCCATCGATCGACACCGGCACACCGTCGGCGCGGGCCTGACGATTGGGCACGATGACGTGTGTGTGCAGGTGCGGATCTCCCGCCCGAGACGTCTCGTGCTGATAGGCAATCGACACCAATCCGGGCAACCGAACCAGGTCCTTCTTCCCCGTCACCGCGTTGTGCACCCGTGTGTATCCGGCGTGAGTGGTGAGGTATTCCATGGCCTCCGAGATGGCGGTCGCATGAGCCGTGGCGATTGCCTTCTCGACGACATCGTCGGCTCCGATGGCGCGCAGCAGTGACACACTCTTGGGTGCGCAGAAGGTGAGATCGAATCCGTGGACGCTGCCCCTTCCGAAGGACCGACCGCAGGCGCCGTTGGGCGTTTCGCCGTCCTGTAGCCATCGCTCCGCGGCGTCCGGATCGGCTTGGCCACCGGCGCGCTCCACGTCGGACAGCCCGACCAGTTCGGCGGCTCGGCGAGCGTTGCCGGCGCACAACCAGGTCGGGGTCCGGGTGTCGTGTTCGGAGTAGTACTCCCCCAACCCGCCGGCCGTTTTCTGCGGGTACTTGGCGGCCTGCCCGGCTGCGCGTGCGGTGTCGTTGTAGTAGTCGATCGACCACCGCGACAGCTTCGCAACAGTCAACATTGCGATCACCATCCATCACCGAGGCTTCCCGGCATCCAAAGCCGCTTACCGCGCACGCAAGGTGCGCTACCGCCAGCGTCGCACATCCTTGTGCAAATGTGCCATGGGCATTCAAGGCGGATGTGAGTGATTAGCTCTGTGCAGCAGTGCTTTTGAGTGCAGCGGGAACGGATGGGACGCGTCGGGAAGTGTTTGTTGTCCATGTTGGTGCGCGCGGCGGTGTCATGCAAGCGACGGGTCTGTCGTTGCGATCGGCGCTGATTCCGACGGGTGGAAGCGCCGCGGCCATCGCATAGCTTTCCCGCGCGAAGAAGTATGAGGCGAAGATGCGCTGAGAAGGCAGTGATGGGAGTCGCAGTGGACGAAACGTCCGATAGGTGGATCTCGCGCCAAGAGCTCGCGGACCGTTACGGCGTGCCGGTCAAGACGCCGGCGGTGTGGGCGTCGAAGGGGACGGGACCGCCGTTCGCACGGTTCGGCAGGCACGTGCGATACCGGCTTAGCGATGTCCTCGCGTGGGAAAGCGAGCGACTCAATGAAACCGATCGCCGTCGCAGTTAGTGCAACCGCCAAGGGTCGCAACATCGTCCGAGCGTCGCTTCCCGCCGCTCACCCGATGGAGGCAATCTCGCGCGGTGCCGTGCGGCAGTCAAGGCTCGGCCAACGGCCGACCGCGCAGCGGCATCGGCCTTGACGGCCGCCGAGGCACCGTTGAGCATGATGTGGCGACCAAGGGGTGCTGGCGGCGCCTGGCGGCACGGCGCTCATCCGGTCGCCAGCGTGGTGTCTCACTAAGACGTCAAGAGCCTCAATGGTGTGCGCGGTCCATCGAGTCCGAAAAGCTCTCCTGGATTTACCGTTTGAACGCCGAAAGAACTCCATTCCCTGCGCCGCGTTCGCGCCGCCGCCGGAAGCTGGCGGCGCAGAGCCGGGGCCTCGCTGACTCCTGCGTACTTGGGACGGACGGTCTTGCAGGGAGTGGCTGCACCGCCGCGCAGCGGACGTCACGTCGCCGGCGTTCGGCGGGGCGTGGCGGAGAGCGGCCGCAAGCCCTGACCCTCTGCGAGCCGGCTATCCGCTCGGCAGGTTCGGAATGAATGCTGCATTAGCGGCAGCTGCGGCCCGATGATGGCCAAAGGGCGGCCCGCGGCGGGAGGTCCGGACGAGGAGACCTACATGAGTGTGATCGATGACGGAAGGGAAATGCTCACCGCGCAGCAAGTCCGGGAAATCACCGGTGTGCCGGTGTCGACCCTTCACGACTGGGCGGCGAAGCGCGAACGCGGCATTGATGCCCCTGGGCCACATCATTTGCGCCTGAGCGACCGTCACCGCCGCTGGGCACTCAAAGTCGTCAAAGAGTGGCTGGATTCCACTCGGGTGTAGCCGCCGCGCTATGAGAACGCTGAGCTCGAATGAATCGTCCTGCGCGACGCCGGCGGCCGTCGGCAATCGTGTGTCGGAGCGAGCTGAAAGAATCCACTTGAAGACATCGTTGATGGAGAACACCCATGGCTATCACTCGCCGCGAGACACACCTCGGCCCCCGATTCGATGTCGAATGGCGGCTGCCTGACCGGTCGAAGCGTCGCAAGTCCTTCAAGACCGAGCGCGAGGCCCGCGTCTTCGAAGCCGCCGTGGTCACCAAGACTGCATCAGGCGACATCGTCGACCCGCGAGCCGGCCGCATCACCCTTGCCAGGGTTTACGAGTCATGGCTGTCATCTCGGCTCGATATCAGCCCCAAAGTGCGGCGGGGCTATCAGGACATCTGGCGGCTGCGGCTCGAGCCACGGTTCGGCGGATGGTCGGTAGGCAAGATCGATCATCCGTCGATCCAGAAGTGGGTCAACGAGATGGCCGAGGCCGGACTGAGTCCACGGACGCTGCGCTGGTATCACTCCGTACTCAAGATGTGCCTTGACCACGCCGGTGACAACGGACAACTCCTGGGCCGCAATCCTGCCTGCCGAACGAAATTCCCTGCTATGCGGCAAACCGGGCACACCTACCTCTCCACCGCCGAAATCGCGGCGCTCACACTCGCCTGCGGCAGCCAAGGCGACGTCGTTTCGCTTCTCGCCTACACCGGATTGCGGTTCGGTGAACTAACCGGCCTCAAGGTCGAGGACGTCGACCTCAAGGCGCGGCGCATCCGCGTCCGGCGCTCCATTACTCAGGTCGGCGGAAAGCTCATCGAGGGCAACCCGAAGTCCGCCGCGGGGCGCCGCTCAATCCCCATCCCGCAGCGCGTGATGCCGATCTTGAACACCCGACTGGCGGGGCGGCCCCCGGGTGAGCCGGCTATCGCGTCTCCCATGGGATCACTCCTTGGTCTCGAAAACTGGAAGCGATCCGTGCGGTGGCGGCAATCCATCATCGAGATTGGTCGCCCGACTCTGCGCGTGCACGATTTGCGGCATACCTACGCCTCGCTGGCGCGACGTGCTGGCGCAGACCTGAGACTTCTGCAGAAAACGATGGGGCATGCATCGATCACCGTGACTGCCCACACCTACGCCGACTTGTACGACGACGAACTCGACGACGTCGCCTCCGCCCTCGATGCACTCGACGATCGGCGCATTGACCGGTTCTGACGGTCGACGGCCCTAGCCGCAAACTACTACGGCGCGAGCGTGAGGTCGGGCGCGTCCAGATAGATTCCGTCACCGGCAACGAGGTCGAGCCCTTTCGCGATCGCGCATGCCGCCACCCAACGATCGCCGCTGTGCTCTTTGGCGTGTAGAGCGTGGCCGGCCCGTCTGCACCTAGCGGTAAGCCGTGCATAGGCGTCGATCACCTCGTCGTCGGAGCGGATCGTCGGAGTCTGGTCAAGAAGTTCACGGACCTTCGCCACACGCTGCTCGCCCCACCCCGCCATCTGAATGCCGGCGATGACCTCTGCGCGCGTTTGGAACGAGATGGCGACGCGACGACCCGTCAGGTACTCGCGCCAGCCGATGACACGGTGATCATCGGAGTTGCGGCGAAGGTAAAGGATGCTGAAGGCGTCCGTGTCGACAAGCGACGCCTCGACCCGCATCACGATCGGGCGGCTCGCAGGAAGAAGTTGAACTCGTCGTCGGTTAGCTCGATCCCCCCATCGAAGCTCGGCCCCGGAGCGGAGGCGAGGATCTCGTCCAGTGACGAGACTCCGTTTCCCACGAAGTCGGAAGCGGGGTCGATGACCGGCTCGACGGTGACATTGTTCAGGGCGACAAGTCGTCCCGATGCGTTGATCGTGCCTTCGCCGTGAGCGAGGACCCATTGTCCAACCAAGCGTGCGGCCGCCGCATCGTTCAGGACACGCCGGAGTTCGACCGCTTGGCCGATGTCGTCTCGAACTCGGAATTCATGAGTGCGAAGGTCGACCTTCTCCAGTCGACCGGTCGCGTCAACCCCGTCGACGGGCGAGGACTTGGGCAGCCAGGTGTCAACATGAAGCGGAGTCCACTCGATCCGGAATTCGACGCCGTCGGCGTTGCCGATGACAGCCACTGGCGCAGCGCTCTTCAAGGCGGTCACCAGTTTCACCGCACTATCGGCAATGGCGTCCGGAACCCAATCGGGCCTGACGTTCTGTTCGAAAGCGTTCATCATTTGCCAGAAGCGATCGTCGGCTTCGCGAACCTCTGGCAGATCAACATCGAGCTTGTCGAGCGGACTCTTGACGAAATTCAGCACGGTGCTGCCCGCAGTCAGGTTCTGAAGTCGCAACGCCGACAGCTCCTCCATAAAGCGCTTCGTGCGCCCGGGGCCGGTCGTGCCGAGGACCTCCCGACCGATTCGCGTGGTGAGCTCCTGTAGGGCGGCGCCGATGGCGGCGAGATCACTCACGGCGATCTCGCCGTCAGGCACAGGAGCCCCGACAAGTCGAAGCTCAATGGTCCTTCGCATCGCGGCACACCTCCCAGTCACCATTGTGACCTGTGAGCTTCACGAGCGGCGCAATCTCATGGTGAACGGAAGCTTCGACGTGACTACGCGGATCTTCGCAGGCACCGCCGACACGGCCACGCCGAGATACCGATGCGTCGATGACGGCAGGTCTCGTGATCGGAGATTTGGCCCTATTTTGGCCCTATCGAGCCCGTGAAACCGGTCCGCGGCGAGAGGTGCGAGTCCGAAAAAACGCCGCTGAGCTGTGGCTTTGCGTGGTGGTCCCGGCTGGTTTCGAACCAGCGACCTTCCGCGTGTGAGGCGGACGCTCTCCCACTGAGCTACGAGACCGGGTGGGCCGGCCGGATGACGATCGGCCGAACGGTGTCGAAGATTATCACGCGCCGACTTTTCACCTGGAATCCCCTGGTCATTCAGGTCGGCGCCGATACAGTCGCGCCATGACGTGGCACTGGGTGCCGGCGGCGGCGACACCGCGCTGCGAGGTGGCCGAGGCGGGGGTGTCCGGCCGGGATTCGGAAAGCGGCCACGGATTCTCGCTGTTGCGGGAGACGTACCGCCTGTTCTGAACCCTGCGTCGAGGGGATTTGTATAGCCAGGCTCGGGTGGACTATCGTCGTGCTTCGCGACGGGCGACGATCTCGCCCGTGGCGCGCGGATGTAGCGCAGTTGGTAGCGCATCACCTTGCCAAGGTGAGGGTCGCGGGTTCGAATCCCGTCATCCGCTCGAAGGTGCAGAAGCATCAACCCCAGCGGTGGAGTGGCCGAGTGGTGAGGCAACGGCCTGCAAAGCCGTGCACACGGGTTCGATTCCCGTCTCCACCTCCAGCAGGAACCCGGCGCGATTAGCTCAGCGGGAGAGCGCTTCCCTGACACGGAAGAGGTCACTGGTTCAATCCCAGTATCGCGCACCAGGATTGGCGCACGTCAGGCCCGGCTTCGACCGGGCCTTCGTCGTCTCCGCGCAATAGCGGTTCGCTGACCGCTCTCGGTAAGGGCGAACCACGTATCGAAGGACCACGCCTGGTCCTCATGGTGAACCACGTAGCGGTCGTGGATCCGTGCTAGGGCGTCTTCAGTCGTCAGAGGCCACGGTTCGACGCGCTCGTCGGCCCCTCCGACGATGTGGCCGACCACCATCAGCCCGCCATCGAGCAGCGTTCGAATCGAGCGCAGAACGATCTCCTGTTGTGCCGCTAACGGCTCGTCGGGACTTATGCCCGCGATGACGCCATCGACGTGTGACAGCGGTAGGCACTCGCCGACGGCGTCCTTCAACAGCTGATCCCGCATCGCTGCGAGTGTCGGGTCAGCTGCGTAGTTCATACCGCTTCTCGAATCCAAGGTAGGTGGGTAGCGGACGCGGGAGCGCTCCGGGCAGTTGCTCGATCTGAAGGGAATCCGCCTGCCGTACCTGTGATTGCGAGAATCACGCCGCTTGGCGCAGTTCAGCGGTCGCCATAGTTGTCGTGAAGGCGCCACCACTCATAGGGCCGACCCTGCGGCCGCCCGGGCGGCACTTCCTGCCACTCTTCCTGCCGGCCCAGTGGCGTGATGTCGAGGAATGACCACACCGGGCCGATCTCCTCGATCCCGCGTCCGTTGACGAAATAGGTCTGGAAGACACTGTCGCCGTCGCGGATGAACACGGTGAGCCCGAACATCTCCTCGACACCGAAATCGCGCGAGAATTCTTCGTCCACCAGGGTGAAGAACGGTAGATCCTCCCACCCCATCCGCGCCTTGTACGCGGCGACGCGCTCCTGCGGGGCCGCCGAGACGAAGACCAGCGTGGTGTCCCGGGCTGCCAGGTGCGCCGGGTGAACCACCGTGTCGGCGAACAACGAGCACCCCGAGCAGGCCCCATCCGGCCAGTTCTCCACATCGGGGGCATAGAAGAAGCGGTAGACGATCAGCTGGCGCCGCCCGGCGAACAAACCGAGCAGGTCCACCTCGCCGTCAGGGCCGACGAAGCGGTAGTCGCCGCGCACGGGAGTCATCGGCAGCCGCCGACGCTTCGCGGCCAGGGCATCCCGCGCCTTCATCAACGCCTTCTCTTCGGCCAGCAGCTCGTCGCGGGCCGCCTGCCATTCCTCACGCGGAACGATGTCCGGCAGCGCCATCTGTTCCTGCCCCACAGACGGGGGCGCAATCGCGGGACCTTCGTGTTTCGCCATAATGTCACCCGACCCCCGGCACACGACCGATCGCTGTCTCGCCCACGATTCTGACAGGTTCGGTGCAGCCGGCCGTCCGCTTTCGCCCTCGGAGGGACGACCGATCAGTCGCTGATGCGATTGCCCGTCCCGGTGACCGGACCGACCACTGCGCACACCGCGGGGTTGGCGAACGTGCCGACGAGGGTGAAACTCTGGACGATGCCGTCGACATCGGCCACCGGCGTGTAGACGGTCGTCTGCGGCCCGCAGCCCGCAACAGTGGTGAACTGCCATCCGGCGCCGATCCACGTCAGCTGCTGCGTGACACCATCGGCCGTCACCGTCCCACCGCAGCGCCCGCAATCGGAGGCGAATTTGGCCACCGTGGTGGGTGTGGCCGTCCCGTAATGCGTGGTGACGGCGTAGGTTCCGCTCAGCACCGGCCCCTCGGCGTTGGCCGTGGCCGGCGACAGCACGCCGGCGACCCCGCCGATCAGTACGCCGCCCACGACGCCGGCACCCAGCATGCGAGCAATCCTGCGCATCTGCACTCCCCCACCTGCTCGCCCGACCCGATCGCCTTCAGACGATCCGAGAAGTATCGCAGCGGTGGACTGCGGAGTCACCGGTTCAGCGAAACGCTTCGACCGTCTTGACCTGGACAGTTTCCTATTCAAGCAACCTCGGTCGCAGAACGGCTAGGGCAGCCGGATGATGTTGAACGCAGCGGGCCGCATGGGCAGCACGCCCCGCCCGCAGTCCGCGGAGGCGACGTTCTGACCCGCGGTGAACTCCGGGTTGATGAACGTCGTCTGCTCCGCGCCGACCACCTGGCCGTTGTCACAGGTGACGGCGTCGTCCTTGTACCGGGTGAACTTCCACGCATTGTTGACGAAGCGGTACTCGACGACATTGTCTGGTGCGAAATCCATTGTCAGGCAATCGCTGCCGCACGAGGTGATGGTCACGTTCTCCTTGAACGGCGCACCCGTGTACCAGTCGAAGACATACCTGCCGTTGACCGCTGGATTGGCCGAGGCCGGAGCTGCCAGCGCGGTGCCCGCCGCCGCCATTCCGGCGACGCCCGCGGCCACCGCGATCGAATTGACGGCCCCGGCAAATCGCCGCGTCCCGTGTCCGCCCATGTTGTCTGCCTTCCCGCCGCACCCGGTGGCCACCGGTTCGGCGGCCTCGACCGTACGAACCTATCCCGCCGCAACGCCTCGCGCAGCAACTTCTGCGCGGGCTGTGGAGAAACGCTCAGGCCGGCGGCGCCGCCGCGATCAGCCGCACCTCGGAGATCTCCGTACGGCTCTTGCCGTCCATCGTGCCGAGCGTCGAGATCCACACCACCACATTCGACGTCGCCGCCGCGGCAGGCACCGGGATCCGGTTGTGGCCCGGCTGCACCGGCACCGGCGGGGTCAGTTCCGTGGTGTCGGCCAGCGCGCCGGGCGCACCTGTTGTGGCCGAACGGATCTGGATCACGGTGCCGCTGCTCGCCAGATCCACGGTGACCGCGCTGAGGATCGCCGGCTGACGGAGCTTGATCGCCAGGCCGAGGCCCTCCTTGAACGTGGGGAACGGCACGGCATCTCGATACGTGTCGGTGGTCCAGGCCGTCGCCGGGTCGCGGTCGACGGCCTTGCCCGCGTCGCCGGGGTTGTCGGGCGAGCCGCCGGGGGCGAACACCGCGGCCTCGGCGATGTCGATCGGTGCGTCGGCGGCGGC
>NZ_JAUMSQ010000109.1:0-14074 GCF_030519285.1 Mycolicibacterium arseniciresistens | reverse complement strand
AGCACAGCACCGGTTCGGGAGGTCGCCTCGGCGGCCGCCCGGCCGACGGCCTCGTGGTCGGGGTGGCCGTCTCCGCGCCAGGTGGCCGCGCACCAGACGCCGGCCGGTTCGGCAGCCAGTACCTCGGTGAGTGCGTCGGCGAGTCGGGCCTGATGAGCGGCGACGGCGCCGTCGGGCAGACCCAGCCGCGTCGGCGCGCCGACGCCGAGTGCCGCTGCGGCGCAGCGCACCTCGTCGCGCCGGGTCTGCGCCAATGCGCTTCGCTGCGCTGCCGTCGCATCCGGGTGCGCGGCGTCGCCGTCGCTCACCGAGACCACCCGCACGGGTATCCCCCGCTCGGCCGCCGCGGCGATGGTGCCACCGAGGCCGAGGGTCTCGTCGTCCGGGTGCGGGGCCACCACCACCAGGCCCGGACAGTGCTCCCACTCGAGTTCGGGGAACGCGAGATCGGCCGCGCGCCAGATTTCGGCCGCAGTGCCTCCTCCTGCGATCGGGCGCGCCGCGAACCGGGCCCCGTTGCTCACCGCTTCCCGGCCAACCGGCCCAGCGCTTCCAGGTCGCGTTCGGCGTGACTCTGGCGGACGTAGACGGTCAGGTCCGCGACGTGGCGGGCATGGGTGGCGTCCTGACTGAGCGGTGCGGGCCCCAACGCCCGGCCCGTCCGGGTGAGGACCTCCTCGACCGCGGTCTCCACGACGGCACGGCAGCGCCGGGCGGTCAGTTCGGCAGTGTTGTTCTTGTCGTCGGGGTCGGCGTCCACCTCGACCGCGGCCTGCGCCAGCGTCGCGGAGGCCGCGGTGAGCGCCGCATCCACCGCGCCGAGGTGTGCCAGCGTGTGCGGTTCCTCGCCGGTGGCGGCCGAATACAGCGGGGCGGCAACCGCTTTGGCGCCACCGAGCCAGCAGGCGGCGACCCCGATTGCCCCGTGCCAGAATCCTGGCCGGCGCAGGTATTCACCCGGTTCTCCCACGACGATGGCCGGCACTCCGCTGAATTGCACTGAGCGGGTGTCGGTTCCGGCCATCCCGGCGTTGCGCCAACTGCTCGGCAACGGCCGCACCCGATGATGGCGCAGGTCGACGGCGAACAACGCGCGGGTATCGTCGTCCACCCGCGCCGTCACCAGCGCGTGCGTGCACAGGCCTGCACCCGAACACCACACCTTGGTGCCATGGAGTGCGAATCCGTCCCCGACCGGCTGAGCGCGCAGCACCGCGTCGCGGGATTCGGCCGCCCACACACCCCAGAGCTCGCCGGCCCGTACCGGCGGACCGTCGAGATCGGCCAGTATCGCCGCAGCGTCGCAGTGCGCTTCGGCCAGTCGCCCGGCCACCACGTCGAGTTCGGTGAGCTCGGCGAGTCGTCGCCAGCGCCGCGCCGTGTCGCCTCGGCCCGGTAACGGCAGGTTCAGATCACCCGCCGCCAGCCACCGCGCGAGTTGCGCCGGGATCATGCCGGCTCGCCGGTCTTGCGCCTCGGCACCGACAGGGCACGCAGATGCGAGGCGAACCCGCCCGGCGCGCGGGCGTCGCGGCGCGCGGACGTGACGACGCTCAGCGCCGCGTCGCGGCGGATGTGCCTGCCGGCCGCCTCGAACCGCTCGACGAGTTCGACGTCCTCGCCGGTCGGCAGCGCGCGGAAGCCGCCGACGGCCCAGTACGCGGCTGCGTTGAAGCCCATGTTCGCACCGTGAATGTGGCTGTGCCCGTTGCCCTTCCCAGAAATCTTGGCCTGATAGGCGCGCAGGTACCGCCGTGCCACCTCGGCGGGGAAGTGCCGCCAGTCGGGCACCCGGACCACGCCGAGCACCATGTCGGCGTACGTCGCGGTCATCCGCAGCAGCCAGTCGGCGGGGACCAGGCTGTCCGCATCCGACGTGGCGTACCAGGTGCGGGCCGGATCCGCCCCGCCGGACACCGACCGCGCATACTCGAATCCCGCGGCACGTGCGGCGCCTACGTTGCCCGCGTCGATCTCCACGAAATGCACGTCCGGGCCGAACCGCCCGGCCAATGCGGCACTGTCGTCGTCGCAGGCATCGAGCACCACCACCGTGAGCGCGGGCACCGGTGAGCACAGCGTCGCCGTCGCCAGAGCGCGCAGGGTCCTCGGCAAATTCGTTGCCTCGTCGTGGGCGGGTATCACCACCGCGATCTGCTCGAGCTCCGGCACCGCTGTTAATTAGCCCTTCGAGGTGTTTTCTACACCTGGCACGATGGCGGCCATGGTGCACGTGGACGCCGTCCTGTTCGACTTCTCCGGCACGCTGTTCCGGCTCGAGGAGGACGCGAGCTGGTTCGACGGCATGGTGATCGACGACCGCCGCATCGAATCCCACGCGCAGTCCGAGATCATGCGACGACTCACGACCCCGGTGGAACTGGCGGTCCCGCTGACCCCTGAGGCGCACCACGCCTGGACGCAGCGCGACCTGGAGCCCGCGCTGCACCGCGAGGCCAACCTGCACGTGCTGCGCGCGTCGGGACTCGCCGACCACCACGCCGACGCGCTGTACGCCCGGCTGATCGACCCGGCGTGCTGGACGCCGTACCCCGACACCGCCGACGTGCTCGCCGCCCTGCGCGAACGCGGGGTCAAGACGGCGGTGGTGTCCAACATCCCGTTCGACGTCCGGCCGGCCTTCGAAGCCATCGGGGCCGCCGCCGACGAGTTCGTGCTGTCGTTCGAGGTGGGCGCCATCAAACCCGACGCCGCGATCTTCGCCGAGGCGCTCACCAGGCTGGATGTGGACGCCGCGAACACCGTCATGGTCGGCGACAGCGAGGAGGCCGATGGCGGCGCCCGCGCCCTGGGCTGCGGGTTCGTGCTCGTCGAGCCGCTGCCCACCGCGCAGCGGCCCGACGGCCTGCGCCGCGCACTGGCCGAGCACGGCCTGCCGGTCTGCGCGTAGCGTCGCGGCCATGTCAGGCAGCGAGCGAATCCGGCCGCCGTGGTGGCTGAAGTACGTGAACAAGGTGATGATCGCGGTGAACAGGACCGGCCTGCTCAAGGACGGCCCGGTGGTGCTGACGGTGACCGGCCGCAAGTCCGGCCAACCCCGGTCGACGCCGATCACCCCGTTCGAGGTGGACGGCCGTCGCTACGTCGTCGGCGGTCTCCCCGGCTCGGACTGGGTCCGAAACGCCCAGGCCAATCCCGACGCCGTGCTGCTGCGGGGCCGGACCCGCGAACCCGTGCGGATGGTCGAGCTGCCCGCCGAGGAGGCCCGCCCGCTGCTGAGGCAGTTCCCGGTGCTGGTGCCCACCGGCGTCGGCTTCATGAAGAACGCGGGCCTGGTCACCGGGCCGCACCCCGACGAGTTCGAGGCGCTGACCGGCCGCTGCCCGGTGTTCCGCTTCGATCCGGTGACGTAGCGTCTGACGCTGTGAGCGACAACCCCTTCGACCCGTCGGCCTGGCAGCCCGTGCCCGGGTTCGAGCTGTCCGACATCACCTACCACCGCCATGTCGTCGACGGGCGGCCGCAACCCACCGTGCGGGTGGCGTTCGACCGCCCCGAGGTGCGCAACGCGTTCCGGCCGCACACCGTCGACGAGCTGTACCGCGTGCTCGACCACGCCCGGATGTCACCCGATGTCGGGGTGATCCTGCTGACCGGCAACGGCCCGAGCCCGAAGGACGGCGGCTGGGCGTTCTGCTCGGGTGGCGACCAGCGCATCCGTGGCCGCACCGGCTATCAGTACGCCTCCGGCGAGACGGCCGACACCGTCGACGCGGCCAGGGCCGGGCGGCTGCACATCCTCGAGGTGCAACGGCTCATCCGCTTCATGCCGAAGGTGGTGATCTGCCTGGTCAACGGGTGGGCCGCCGGCGGTGGGCACAGCCTGCACGTGACGTGCGACCTGACGCTGGCCAGCAGGCAGCACGCGCGGTTCAAGCAGACCGACGCCGACGTCGGCAGCTTCGACGGCGGCTTCGGCAGCGCCTACCTGGCCCGCCAGACCGGTCAGAAGTTCGCGCGCGAGATCTTCTTCCTCGGCCGCGCCTACGATGCCGAGCAGATGCACGCGATGGGCGCGGTGAACGCCGTCGTCGATCACGCCGAACTCGAGGCCGAGGCGCTGCAGTGGGCGGCCGAGATCAACGGCAAGTCGCCGCAGGCGGTGCGGATGCTCAAGTTCTCGTTCAACCTCATCGACGACGGGCTGGTCGGTCAGCAGGTGTTCGCCGGTGAGGCAACGCGATTGGCGTACATGACCGATGAGGCCGTCGAGGGCCGCGATGCGTTCCTGGAGAAGCGCGACCCGGACTGGAGCGGCTTCCCCCGCTACTTCTGACGGCCGGGCTCGGCGCGCCGCCTAGACTTCGACAGTGATCAGAAGCTCGCTGCGCCGACTGTCCGAGAGCCTGCTGCTGGCCAGCATGCGGCCGCCGCTGACCGACCAGCTGATGCAGCGCGGTCCCCAGGTGAAGCTGGCGGGCAAACGGATCCTGCTGACCGGCGCATCGTCGGGCATCGGTGAGGCGGCCGCGGAGAAGCTGGCCCGACGCGGCGCCACCGTCGTCGTGGTGGCCCGCCGCCAGGACCTCCTCGACGCGGTCGCGCAACGGATCGTGGCCGCAGGCGGCGATGCCCGGGCGCGGGCCTGCGACCTGTCGGACCTCGACGCCGTCGACGAGCTGGTCGCCGAGGTGGAGCAGAAGCTCGGCGGGATCGACATCCTGATCAACAACGCGGGCAAGTCGATTCGCCGTCCGCTTGCCGAGTCCCTGGACCGCTGGCACGACGTCGAGCGCACGATGACGCTCAACTACTACTCGCCGTTGCGGCTGATCCGCGGCCTCGCGCCGGGCATGATCGAGCGCGGCGACGGCCACATCATCAACGTCTCGACGTGGGGTGTACTGAGCGAATCGTCGCCCCTGTTCGCCGTCTACAACGCCTCCAAGGCGGCGCTGAGCGCCGTGAGCCGGGTCGTGGAGACCGAATGGGGCAGGGACGGCGTGCATTCGACGACGCTGTACTACCCGCTGGTGAAGACGCCGATGATCGCGCCGACCCGAGCCTACGACGGCCTGCCTGCGCTGAGTGCGTCCGAGGCCGCGGACTGGATGGTGACCGCCGCGCGCACCCGCCCGACCCGGATCGCGCCGCGCATGGCGGTCACCGCACACGCCGTCAACAGCTTCTCCCCCGCTGCCGTCGACGCGATCATGAAGCGCCAGCAGGTGCAACCGAACACCTGACCCGATCAGGCCGTGGGCAGCGGGTGCTCGCGGTAGTCGTCGCGCAGCGCCTTCTTCAGCAGCTTCCCCGTTGCGGTGTGCGGCAATTCGGGAACGAACACCACGTCGTCGGGCAGCCACCACTTGGCGACCCGCTCGCTGAGGTAGGTGAGCACGCTGTCCCGGTCGACGTCGTGGCCGGGACGCCTGACCACCAGCAGCAGCGGTCGCTCCTGCCACTTCGGGTGCGGCACACCGATGATCGCGGCCTCCGCGACGCCCGGGTGACCCATCACCGCGTTCTCCACGTCGATCGAGGAGATCCATTCCCCGCCGGACTTGATCACATCCTTGGCGCGGTCGACGAGATGCAGAAAGCCGTCGGGGTCGATGGTCGCCACGTCGCCGGTGTCGAAGTAGCCCTCCTCGTCCAGCGTGGAACCGCCTTCACCCCTGAAGTACCCGGAGGCGATCCAGGGGCCGCGGACCCGGAGATTGCCGAATGCGGTGCCGTCCCAGGGCAACGGCACTCCGTCGTCGTCGACGATCTTGAGGTCTACGCCCCAGACACCCCGGCCCTGTTTGAGTTTGACCTCGACGAGTTCGTCTCCGGAGCACTCGGCGTGCTTGGGCAGCAGCTTGTTGACCACACCGATCGGGCTGGTCTCTGTCATCCCCCAGCCCTGCACCACCTCGACACCGAAATCGTTCTCGAAGCGTTCGAGCATCGCCCTCGGCACCGCCGAGCCGCCGATGCCCACTCGCGCGAGCGGCAGCGAGGCCGGATTGATCTCAGGGTGTTCGTCCAGATAACCGAACAACATCAGCCACACGGTCGGAACACCCATGGAGAACGTCACCCCCTCGTCGCGCATGAGCTCGTAGACGCTCTTGCCGTCGAGGTACGGACCCGGCATCACCACTTTGGCGCCGACCATCGCCGCCGCGTACGGCGCGCCCCAGGCGTTGGCGTGGAACATCGGAACGATGAGCATCAGCGTCTCACCGGAGTGCAGACCGAAGGTGTCGGGCGCCAGTTCCATCAGCGAGTGCAGCACCGTCGACCGGTGAGAGTAGAGGACGCCCTTGGGATTACCCGTGGTGCCCGAGGTGTAGCAAAGCGACGACGCGGTGCGTTCGTCGAACTCCGGCCAGGTGAACTCGTCGGGCTGACGGGCGAGGAGATCGTCGAAGGCGAGTAGGTTCGGCACATCGATCGCCGGTAGCTGATCGCCACTGCACAGCGCGACGTACGTCGTCACGGACCCCATTCGCGGCGCGAGCTTCTCGACCAGCGGCGCGAAGTCCACGTCGAACAGCAGCACCCGGTCCTGTGCGTGGTCGACGATGTACTCGATCTGTTCGGGGAAGAGGCGCGGATTCACCGTGTGCAGCACCGCGCCCGAGCCCGAGACGCCGAAGTACAGCGCGAGGTGCCGGTGGGTGTTCCAGGCCAGCGTGCCGACCCGATCGCCGGAACCCACGCCCAGCTCCGCCAGGGCGTTGGCGACGCGGCACGCCTCCGCGCGCACGCCGCGCCAATCGGTGCGGTGCGTGCCACCCCCGGGGAGCCGCGAGACGATCTCGGTGTCCGGGTGGAAGGTTGCCGCGTGCTCGATCAGCGAGGAGATCAGCAGCGGATGCTCTTGCATCAATCCATACACGACGGTGCCCCCATCGATTGCCGTGCCGAACGGCTCAGGCAAACAATGGTGGCACCGTTGCGCGCCGTGCGGGCGGATTCGGGCTTTTGCCCGGATGGTAGACACGACCCATGGAGATCCTGGCCAGCCGGATGCTGCTCCGCCCGGCGGACTATCAGCGGTCCTTGGCGTTCTACCGCGATGAGATCGGCCTGGCGATCGCCCGGGACTACGGCGCGGGCACGGTCTTCTACGCCGGCCAGTCACTCATCGAACTGGCCTCACACGGCGGTCCGGACGCCTGCGGGACGATGTGGCTGCAGGTCCGCGACGTCCACGCGACGCAGGCCGAACTGACCGGCCGCGGCGTGCCGATCACCCGCGAGGCCCGCCAGGAGCCATGGGGACTGCACGAGATGCACGTCACCGACCCCGACGGCGTCACCCTGATCTTCGTCCAGGTCCCCGAGGACCATCCGCTGCGCCGCGACACCAGAGACTGACGCCGGATCGGTCAGCGTGCGGGCGCCGCCAGCGGCCATCCCACCGAGGCCAGCCGGGAGGCCACCTGGTGGATCTCCTCGGGATTGGGCTCCTTGTCGATGACGGCCTGCACTGCGGCGCGGATCTCGGCCTCGGTCACGGAGTCCGATTCGGTGGAACGGAGCACGGACTGGGCGGCCTTGACCACCTCGTCCTCCGACAGCGAGCGCTTGAGCAGCGCGAGCAGCGGGAAGTAGTCCTTCTGCGGCACGCCCTGCGGGTAGCCGTCGTGCAGCCACGCGAGCACATTGTCCAGAACGCCTTGGTTCTCTGTCATCGCTTGTGCCTCACTTAGCCGGGATGAACGGGACGGGATTGAATCCGAAGTGGTGCTCGATCGTGGTCCGGGTGATCCACAGCAGTGCGATGACGATCACCGCGGCGACCACGGTGAACAGTGCGAGGCCGAGGAACTTCAGCGCCGGGTTGGGCGCCCGGGTGGTGCCGTCCGCCTCGACGTTGCCCGCTCCGGCCGAGTAGGCCACCAGGCCGTAGGCGAAGATCGCGGGCAGGCCGGCGCCGAGGATGAGACCGATCACCAGCACCTTGAGGACGCTCTCCAGATAGATCATGGGGTTTCCTGTTCTCGCCGTCAGACCGTCGCGGCGGGCTTGGTGGACTCGGTCGCCTCGCGCAGCTCCGCGGGGACCACGGAGTTCGTGGTGTCGTCCCAGTCGGCGTTGACGTTGCTGTGGTCGACCTTCTGCTGCTGGGCACGCCACCACATGTAGGCGGACAGACCGACCAGGATCAGGAAGATCAGGCCGTCACCCACCAGCTGCGTGGTGAAGCCGGCGACCGTGTGGGAGATCCAGAACGACAGTGCGCCAACGAGTCCGGCCGCGGGGAGCGTGACCAGCCAGGCCAGCGCCATCCGTCCCGCGACCGCCCAGCGCACCTGGGCGCCCGGCTTGCCGACGCCGCTGCCCAGGATCGAACCGGTGGCCACGTGGGTGGTGGACAGCGCCATGCCCGCCGCGCTCGAGCTGAGGATGATCGCGGCCGACGACGCCTCGGCGGCGAAGCCCTGCGGCGACTCGATCTCCACGAGTCCCTTGCCCAGGGTGCGGATGACGCGCCAGCCACCGAGGTAGGTGCCGAGGCCGATCGCGATGGCGCAGGAGGCGATGATCCAGAAGGGCAGGCCGTTCTCCTTCACGTCGCCGGTGAGGTGGCCGGTGGTGATGAGTGCGAGCGCGATGACGCCCATCGTCTTCTGCGCGTCGTTGGTGCCGTGCGACAGGGCGACGAGCGACGCGGTGGCGATCTGGCCCCAGCGGAAGCCGTCCTCGCGGCGCTTCGCGAAGACCTTCCGGGTGATCCGGTAGACCAGCCAGGTTCCGCATCCCGCGACGAGGCCGGCGATCACCGGCGCCGCGACGGCGGGGATCAGCACCTTCTGCGTGACGCCCGCCCAGTTGATGCCTGCGAGTCCCACGGCGGCCAGGCCCGCGCCGATGAGGCCGCCGAAGAGTGCGTGCGAGGAACTCGACGGAATGCCGAACAGCCACGTCAACAGGTTCCACAGGATGCCGCCGATGAGGCCGGCGAAGATGATCGTCAGGCCCATCGACGCGTCGATGTTCGGCAGCAGCGTGCCGGTCTTGCTGTCCTGGATCTTCAGCACCGAGGTGGTGACGGTGAGGGCCACCTCGACCGACAGGAACGCACCGACGAGGTTGAGCACCCCGGCCAGCAGCACCGCCGTCTTCGGCTTCAGCGCCCGGGTCGCGATCGAGGTCGCCATCGCATTCCCGGTGTCGTGGAACCCGTTGGTGAAGTCGAACGCCAGTGCTGTTGCTATCAGCAGCACCAGGATGATCAGCTCTGAGCTCATGCCGTTGATTCTGAGGGACTCTCAGCGAAATCCGCTAACGACGCGCGCCCGGAAACCGGTGAACGAGCAGGGGCTTTACCTGATCCCGAGAGCTGTTCACCTGATGTTCATCCGACGTCTCCCCATCGGACGCACAGCAAGCTCACAGCTTGGGTCCGGACGCCCGATTTGCGGGTTCGGCACTACCATCGAAGCAACCGAACGTCGTCGGAAGTGACAGCCGAAGTGACACTGTGACCAAGTTCCTGGCGAAGATCGCCGCGTGGATCACCGCGGGCTATCCAGAGGGTGTGCCCGGGCCCGACCGGGTGCCCCTGCTGGCGCTGCTGCGCCGTCGTCTCTCCGACGACGAGGTCCGCACGCTCACGCAGGATCTCATCGATCGCGGCGAGTTCGACCACGTCGACATCGGCGTCCTCATCACCCAGTTCACCGACGAGCTGCCTGTACCCGAGGACATCGAGCGGGTCCGGTCCCGGCTGGCCGAACAGGGCTGGCCACTCGACGATGCGCGTGACGCCGGGGAGGACGAATAGCCGTCCTGCGCGCCCTGCCGATCGGCGCTGGCGATTCGGCGACCTCGGTCCTGCCCGACGTGGCGGACGCGCTGGCGGGCCGCGGCGCCGCCCTGCTACCGGTGCCCGCGCACGACGATCGCCAGACCGCCGTGCTGACAACGGCTTTGCGTGCCGGCGAACCGATCGACGACGACGTCGCCGTGGTGGTGGCCACGTCGGGCACAACGGGCACGCCGAAGGGGGCGATGCTGACCGCCGCGGCGCTGGTCGCGAGTGCCGAGGCGACGCACAGCCGGCTGGGCGGCGCCGGACGCTGGCTGCTCGCCCTGCCCGCCTACCACGTGGCGGGCCTGCAGGTGCTGGTCCGCAGCATCGTCGCGGGCGCGGATCCGGTCGCGGTGCCTGCGGACGTCGATCCGGCCGACCTGCCCGCCGCGGTGCGGGCGATGGGTTCCGGCCGGCGCTATGCCTCGGTGGTGGCCGTGCAGTTGGACAAGGCGCTGCGCTCACCGGCCGCGGCGGTGGCACTGGCCGAGCTGGACGGTGTCCTGGTCGGCGGTGGACCGATGCCCGCCGGACTGGCCGAACGCGCTGCGGCCGCAGGCATTTCGGTGGTGCGGACGTACGGCATGAGCGAGACCGCCGGCGGCTGCGTGTACGACGGCCTGCCGCTCGAGGGAGTGCAGCTGCGACTCGACGACTCGCGCGTCGTGCTGGGCGGCGCCACGGTGGCCAAGGGCTACCGCAATCCGGTGCAGCCCGACCCGTTCGACGAATCCGGCTGGTTCCGCACCGACGACGTCGGCGCCATCGACGACTCGGGCCGGCTTCGTGTGCTCGGCCGGGTCGACGACGCGATCAGCACCGGCGGGCTCACGGTGCTGCCGCAACTGGTGGAGTCGGCCCTCGCCACCCACGCCGCCGTCGCGGACAGCGCGGTCTTCGGCGTGCCCGACGACAGGCTGGGTCAGCGCGTCGTGGCGGCGCTCGTCCTCACCGCCGGTGCTGCCCCGCCGTCTGTCGCCGACCTGCGCGCACACGTCGCACAGACACTCGACGTCACCGCCGCGCCCCGTGAGGTGCACGTCGTGGACGACCTCCCCCGCCGCGGCATCGGCAAGCTGGACCGGCGCGCGCTGGCGGCCAGGTTCGCCTGACGGACGGCTTAATCGGTTGGCGCGCTCGGGCATGATGGACGCATGCGCCGAGAAGTGACCACCGTCGACGAGCTCCGCGCGATCGTTGGACACCCCAACTCCTTCGTCGCCAACAAAGTGAGCCCCCGGCTGTCCGACGTGCACCAGAACTGGCTGTGCGCGGCGCGCCTCGGGTTCGTGGCCACCTACGACGCCGACGGCCGGGTCGACGTGTCGCCGAAGGGTGATCCGGCCGGCTTCGTGCACATCATCGACTCCTCGACGATCGCGATCCCGGAACGGCCGGGCAACAAACGCGTCGACGGCTACCTCAACGTGCTGGAGCGGCCGCGGGTCGGCTCGGTGTTCGTCATCCCCGGTCGCGGCGACACGCTTCGCGTCAACGGCAGCGCCAGGGTGCTCGCGGACGCCGACTACTTCGACGCGCTGGCGGTGAAGGGGAAGCGGCCGATCCTCGCGCTGGAGATCGACGTCGAGGAAGTGTTCTTCCACTGCTCCAAGGCATTTCTGCGGTCGGACGCGTGGAAGCCGGAGAGCTGGACACCCGATGTCGTGCCGTCGGTGGCGCAGCTCGCCAAGACGTTCAAGCCGACGCTGAGCCAGGAGGAGCTGGACGACTACTACAGCGAGGACAGCCTCCGCAAGATGCTCTACTGACCGACTCGGGGGGCGACGGACGCGCGCAGGATGCCCGGCGGCGCGGGCGTCAGCACCGTCGACAGCCGGTCGAGGCCGACGGGGTCGGCCACCACGTCGGCCCACGGGTAGCGGCCGCGCGTCCGCTCCAGGAACCGCACCGCCTGCTCGAGGTGCCGCGGCTCGTAGTTGTGCACGCCGGTGATCGTGAGCCACTGCCGTACAACACGTTCGGGGTCCACTTCGACAGCGGGGGCGGGTAGCACCGAGCCGGCGAGCACCAGCACTCCTCCGACGTCCAGCCGGCCGAGCGCCGCGGACACGGCGGCCGACGCGCCGGAGAAGTCGATCGCCACGTCGATCCGTCCGCCGGCGTCGGGTGCTCCGCCGAAGGGCCCGGCCAGTTCCCGGCGGCGCGGGTCGATGTCGGCGACCCGCACGTCGGCGCCTGCCTCGTCGCACGCCGCCGAGGCGGCCACTCCCAGCATTCCGGCACCGCAGATCAACACCCGGCGCCCGGCGAGGGGTCCGGCAGCCTCCAAGGCCGCCATCACGGTCGCCGTCGCGCAGGCCGCGGGGGCGGCGACCCGATCGGGAATCGATTCGGGGACAACGACGATCGTCGCACCGGCCGGCAGCACGATGTGGTCGGCGTAGCCGCCCGACAGCGGCCAGTCACCGTCGAACGATTCGTGTCCGACCTTGCGCACCGATGTGCACTTCGCCGTCCGGCCGCCGGCGCAGCGCGCACACCGCCCGCACGACACGGTCACCGACCAGACGACGCGCCGGCCCGCCGTGGGTCCTGCGACCACGTCCCCGACCGCCTCATGGCCGAGCACCGACGGACACGGCCCCGGCCGCCGGCCCGAGACGGTGTGCAGATCGCTGCCGCACACCGTTGCCAGGCGCACCCGCACCAAGGTGTCGCCCGGCCCGAGGTCGGGCACAGCGACCCGCCGCAGCTCGATGCCGTCGGCCGTCCACACCGCGGCCCGCGTCACACGAGGCGCGACCGGATCCATCCGGACAGCCTCTCGATCGCGTAGACGATCACGAAGATGACGAGCACGATCGCCCCGGCGACGTCGAAGTTCAGCGTGCGGATCGACTCGAACAGCAGGTACCCGATGCCACCGGCACCGACGATGCCCAGGATCGTCGACGTGCGCACGTTCACGTCGAGCATGTAGAGGCTCGATCCCACGATCGCCGGCATCGCCTGCGGGATCACCGCCGCGAACAACGTCTTCCACCAGCCCCCGCCGACTGCCTGCACCGCCTCCAGCGGGCCGCGGTCGATCTCCTCGACCGCGTCGGCGACCAGCTTGGCCAGGAAGCCGATCGAGGCGATGGCCAGCGCGCAGGTACCGGCGACCGGCCCCAGTCCGAGGGCGGCGACGAACACCACCGCCAGGATGAGCTCCGGGACCGCACGCACGAGAAGGATCCAGCCACGTGCCACCCAGTACACCGCCGGATGCGGAGTCACGTTGCGGGCGGCCACGATTCCCACCGGTATCGACAACACCACCCCGATGGCCGTCGACACGACTCCGATCGCCACGGTCTGCACCGCCGCCTCCCACAGGTCGGCGCCGAGGGCGTCGAAGTTCGGCGGGATCATCCGGGTGAACACCTCGATCGACGGGCCCACCCAGCTCAGCAGCGACAGCGGGTTGATCTCCAGCACGACCAGCGAGGCGAGCGTGGTCACCACGAGCAGGCCCGAGAACACGAATCGCATCACCCGGTCGCGCCGCGGGTTGCTCTGTGTCGGCGCCAGCAGCATGCTGCGGATCCAGATCGCGATGAGCTCCATCGCCGCGATGATCACCAGGATCACCAGCACGATGCCGAGCGCGCGCGGATAGATCAGGCCGCGCAACGCGTCCTGCAGGGCGAAGCCGATGCCGCCCGCGCCGACGAAGCCCAGCACCACCGACATCCGCAGGTTGATGTCGATGCGGTAGACGAAGGTGCCGATCCATGACGGGACCACCTGTGGCACCACCGCGTTGAGCATCTCGCGGAAGTAGCCGGCACCTGTGCTGCGCACCGCCTCGCGGGGGCCGGGATCGGTCTGCTCGATGGCGTCGGCGAACAGCTTCCCCAGCATGCCGATGGAATGCAGTGCCAGCGCCAGGATTCCGGGCAGCACCCCGATGCCGAGCGCGCGCACGAACAGCACCGCGAACAGCAGATCGGGCATCGCGCGGCAGAAGGTGATGAACCCGCGCGCGACGGCGTACACCGCGGGATGGGGCGTGGTGTTGCGGGCGGCCAGGAACGCCAGCGGCACCGAGGCGACGGCGGCCAGCACCGTGCCGAGCACCGCCATCAGCAGGGTCTCGAAGGCCAGCATGCCGATGCGGCCGGGGTCGTCGACGCGGGGCGGCAGCATTCGCTCGACGAGTGCGGCCACCTTGTCGAAACCGGTGACCAGTGTGACCGGGTCGAAGTCGATGAACCAGGCCGACGCCAGCGTCAGGACCGCGGCACCGATCGCCACCGTCGGCAGCAGGCCGGGCCGCGGCGTGCGGCCGCCCGCGGT
>NZ_JAUMSQ010000108.1:0-21400 GCF_030519285.1 Mycolicibacterium arseniciresistens | reverse complement strand
CCACCCGCCAGCCGTGTACCTAACCTCTCAGGTCAGTACAGCTAGCCCATCTAACAGGCGTTTCCGGTGCCCCCAGTCGGACTCGAACCGACACTTGGCGGATTTTAAGTCCGCTGCCTCTGCCAATTGGGCTATGGGGGCTCGGCTGTTCAGAGCGTACTTCGGGCCATCTCAGCCCCACTGTGACGTCCCGACGTCGGCGCGGTGCGAACCCGCCTCGCGTCACAATCCTCGCGGATGTTGGCATTGTCGCCACTGGAGTGTGTGGATCGTGCCCGCGACACTGAGATACCGACCGTCCCAGCGCGTCGCGCGCACCCTGAACCACGATGAGGAACCCCGATATGTCTGATTCGATGAAGGCCGTCGTGCTTGCCCGCTTCGGAGGGGCCGACGCCTTCGAGCTGCGCGACGTCGCCGTACCGCATGTCGGACCCCGCCAGGTACGGGTGCGCGTCCACGCGACCGCCCTCAACCCGCTCGACTATCAGATCCGTCGCGGAGACTACGCGGATCATGTGCCGCTCCCGGCGATCATCGGGCACGACATCTCCGGTGTGATCGAGGAAGTCGGATCCCACGTCACCGAGTTCCACCCCGGCGATGCGGTGTACTACACGCCCCGGATCTTCGGCGGGCCCGGCTCCTACGCCGAGCAGCACGTCGCCGACGTCGAGCTCGTCGCCCGGAAGCCAGAGAACGTCAGTCACCTGGAGGCGGCGAGCCTGACGCTCGTCGGCGGGACGGTCTGGGAGTCCCTGGTGACGCGAGCTCAGCTCACCGTCGGGGAGACGATCCTCATCCATGGCGGCGCGGGCGGTGTCGGCACGATCGCGATCCAGATCGCCAAGGCGATCGGCGCTCGGGTGATCACCACCGCGAAAGCCGCCGATTATGACTTCGTGCGCTCCCTCGGGGCGGATGCGGCAATCGACTTCACATCGACCGACTACGTCGATGCCGTGGCCGAGATGACCGCAGGCTTGGGGGTCGACGTCGTCTTCGACACGATCGGTGGCGACGCGCTCACACGAAGCCCGTTGACGCTCGCCGACTTCGGACGCGTCGTCAGCATCGTCGACATCGCCCAACCGCAGAACCTCATCGAGGCGTGGGGCAAGAACGCCGCCTACCACTTCGTCTTCACACGACAGAACCAAGGAAAGCTGAACGCGCTCACCACGCTGGTCGAGCGCGGTCTCGTGAAGCCCGTCATCGGCGCGACTCTTCCGCTCGCCCGGATGGGCGAGGCTCACGAGCTCCTGGAGAGCAGGCGGTCCTATGGACTCCGCGGCAAGGTCGCGATCGACGTGGCCGGCGACACCGTCGCGGTCCCCCCTCGCATCTCGTAGTCAGTCAGCTCCGCCCGGAGAAGGTGGCGCGGTACTCCGAGGGCGACACATCCAGGAGTCGGCGAAAATGCAGTCGGAGGTTCGATCCGGTTCCCAGGCCGACCTGTTCCGCTATGCGGTCGATCGACAGCCTCGTGCTCTCCAGGAGTTCACGCGCGGTGTCGACCCGCGCCCGGAGGATCCACTGCAGTGGGGTGCTGCCGGTCTCTTCGGTGAAGCGGCGCATGAACGTGCGGGGCGACATCCGCGCGTGTGCGGCGAGTCCAGCGATCGTGAGCGGCTGGTCGAGCTGCGTCAAAGCCCATTCGCGTGTCGGACTGAGGGTTTCGCCGTGGGCTGCCGAGCTGGTCTTCGGCAAATACTGGGCCTGACCGCCGGTCCGGTAGGGCGCGGTGACGAGTCCTCGTGCGATCTCGTTCGCCGCGCTCACGCCGAGGTCGCGCCGAACGATGTGCAGGCACAGGTCGAGACCGGCGGCGGCCCCCGCCGAGGTGAGGATCGAGCCCTCGTCGACGAAGAGCACGTTCGGCTCGACCGCGATCCGCGGATACCGCTCCGCGAGCTTCTCCGCCGCATCCCAGTGCGTCGTCGCCCGCAGGCCGTCGAGCAGGCCGGCGTCCGCAAGGGCGAAGGCGCCGTAGCAGATCGACGCGATCCGTGCCCTGCGGGATGCGGCACTACGAAGCGCCTTGCCCACCTCCACCGGTATCGGCCGACCCGCCGGGGCGTACCCCGGAACGACGATCGTGTCCGCGCCGGCCAGTGCGTCCAGGCCCCGCGGGACCGCGTAGCCGAAGCCCCCGTTGGACGGCACCGTTCCGGCGGTGATCCCGCAGGCCGACACCTCGTATCCGAACCCCGTCTCCGGATGGAACACCTCCGCCGGGATCCCGACGTCCAGCGGGAGCGCCCCGTCGAGGACGAGGACCACCACCTGATGCGGTCGCTGCATCACCCGGCTCCGATCCGGTCGACGCGTGCCGCCCGCGTCCTCATCCTCGCAGTATGCGTATTACCGCCATCCGTGCGCATCCCTCGCGCTGCCGAACAGCGCTATACGCGGGGCGAAGTCGCGGCGGCAGCCGCGTGATCACTCTCGCCGCTTCCGGAGTCCAGCCCATCGGCGATCGACACCACCAGACCACCGAGCATGAACGCGGCGATCGCCGCGACGAGTGCCCCGGTGCTCAGCGACGGGATGTAGAGGCGCCACCCGGTCGCCTGGCCGCCGCCGTGGTGATACTCGTGCGTCAGCGCGTGACCCTTTCCGCGCTGCAGCAGGTAGCGATTCACCGGATAGGCGGCCGCGAACGCCGCCGCGAGCGCGATCGCCATGCCGATCCAGAACACGGCGTTCACCAGGCCGGCGTTCATCGCGCCCGGGATCAACGCCATGACGAGGTTGTCGACGATCTCCATCGTCAGGATCGACAGGGTGTCGGCCGCGAGCACGACGCTCAGCGCGGTGCCGACCGCCAGACCGGCCTTCAGCAGCGGCAGCGTCGACAGCGAGTAGCCGAACAGGAACGCGAGCGCGACGGCGATCGCAATGGTGGCGACGTTGCTCAACCCCAGGGCGGTGCCGATCATCAGGCCCACGATCTCACCGATCGCGCACCCGGTCAGGCAGTGCAGCGTGGCGCTGAGCGCCATCGTGTTCACGTTGCCGCCCATGTCGTGGCCGGCGTGGTCATGGTGTTCGGTCATGCCTGCACTATACCCCCACGGGGTATGCGAGCTCCTTCGTCGGCCTAAACCCCACCCACCAGTGCGGCCGCGTGCAGCGACAGCCCGAGCGCCGGCCGCGGATACCGCAGTTCGGCACACGCCTCCTCGACCGTCAACTGCAGCCGGTGCACCCCCTGCCGCAACGCCTGCGCGTCGCCGCCTCCATGCCCGAAGCCCGACAGGCACAGCCGCGTGAGAATCACGTCGTGCGAGCGCCGCAACCGCGCCATCTGCTCGAGCATCGCCTGCGCCGCCTCCCCCGCGTTGTCGTCATCGCCACTGATCCGGTGGCGTAGACCCACGACGTCCACCCTGGCCGCCGCCATCAGCGAGGCTGCCATCCGATCGCCGGGGCCGTTCGTCACGTCGAGCAGCACCCGCGGCGCGGACGGCCGGCACCGCGCCAGCAGCATCACCTCCGACCAGGTCCCGATGACGAATCGCCCGACCCTCGCCGCCACCGCCGCCTCGATGGCCGCATCATCCGCGCACTGCGCCGCCACCCGCTCCGCCGGCACGCCCGTCGCCAGCGCCAGCTGCAACTCCTCGGCACTCGACACGTCGACACCCAACCCGCGCCGGCGCACCCACTCCGCGACCGACGCGGTCGTCAGCAGCTCGGCGGGCACCTGCAGCGGCGTGCCCCGCAACGCGCGGCGGCACACCGCATACCGGGGTGATGCTTGAGTACGGCGCAAACGGTTCATGCCACCGATCGTGACTGCGACGCCTGACATCGCACTGAGCGCGGCCTGTCAATCCGCCTCGCGAGCGTGAAGTTGTGCGCGTGGAATCACGGAGAACACGTGCACAGCTTCACGTTCGCCGCCGCCCCCGCACGAAAGCCGTAAAGGACCGCCTCACCGCCGTCAAGAAAGCGTCAAGATCGGGTCGACGCTTCTGAACTGGACAGATGCTGGTGCAGGCGCCGAAATCCGGCGCCGCGTCAACGTCTGGAGTGGCATGTCCGTAGTCGCCTACATCGCGGTGACGGTGGCGATCTTCGCCCTGCTCGGCCTCGTGCAGAAGTGGGTCGAGCAGCTGTGACCCAAAACCTCGTGGGCCTGGCGCTGGCGGTGGCCATCGCCGTGTTCCTCTTCGCCGCCCTGCTGTTCCCCGAGAGGTTCTAGTGAGCACCACCACCGCGGGAATCCTGTTCCTCGCTTCTCTCGTCGTCGCCCTGGTGGCCGTACACGTCCCCCTCGGTGACTACCTGTTCCGCGTCTACGCCTCGGAGAAGGACTTGCGCACCGAGCGCGCCGTGTACCGGGCGATCGGCGCCGACCCGCGCGCCCCGCAGACCTGGGGCTCCTATGCCCGCAGTGTGCTCGCGTTCTCCGCGGTGAGCATCCTGTTCCTGTTCGGGCTTCAGCTGGTCCAGGGCAGGCTCCCGCTGCACCTGGAGGACCCCGGCACCGAGATGACGCCCGCGCTGGCGTGGAACACCGCGGTCAGCTTCGTCACCAACACCAACTGGCAGGCCTACTCCGGCGAATCCACCCAGGGCCACCTTGTCCAGATGGCCGGCCTCGCGGTGCAGAACTTCGTCTCCGCCGCCGTCGGCTTGGCCGTCGCGATGGCGTTCGTCCGCGGACTGGCCCGCCGAAACACCGGCGACCTCGGCAACTTCTGGGTCGACCTGGTCCGCGGCTCGCTGCGAATCCTGCTGCCGCTGAGCATCATCGGCGCCATCATCTTGCTGGCGGGTGGCGTGGTCCAGAACTTCGCCCTGCACGACCAGGTGGTCACCACGCTGACCGGCGCCCAGCAGGTCATCCCCGGCGGACCCGTCGCGAGCCAGGAGGCCATCAAGGAACTCGGCACCAACGGCGGCGGCTTCTTCAACGCCAACTCCGCCCACCCCTTCGAGAACCCCACCACCTGGACCAACTGGGTGGAGATCTTCCTGCTGTCCTGCATCGCGTTCTCACTGCCCCGCACCTTCGGGCGCATGGTCGAGAGCCGCAAGCAGGGACTGGCCATCGCCGCGGTCATGGGCATCATCGCCACCGCCAGTGTCTCGCTGGTGATGTTCTTCCAGCTGCAGGCCCACGGCACCGTCCCCACCGCCGTCGGCGCCGCCACCGAAGGCGTCGAACAACGCTTCGGCGTGGCCGATTCCGCGGTGTTCGCCGGGTCCACCACCCTGACCTCGACGGGTGCGGTGAACTCGTTCCACGACTCCTACACCAGCCTCGGCGGGCTGATCACCATGTTCAACATGCAACTCGGCGAGGTCGCGCCAGGCGGCGTCGGCTCCGGCCTCTACGGCATGCTGATCCTGGCGATCATCACGGTCTTCGTCGCGGGACTGATGGTCGGCCGCACACCCGAATACCTCGGGAAAAAGATCACCCCACGCGAGATCAAGCTCGCCGCAACCTATTTCCTGATCACCCCGCTTATCGTGCTCACCGGCACCGCCGCCGCGATGGCCATGCCCGGCCAACGTGACAGCATGCTCAACACCGGGCCGCACGGCCTCTCGGAGGTGCTCTACGCGTTCACCTCGGCGGCCAACAACAACGGCTCGGCGTTCGCCGGAATCTCGGTCAACACCGTGTGGTACAACACCGCACTCGGTCTCGCCATGGTGTTCGGGCGCTTCCTCCCGATCATCATCGTGCTCGCCCTCGCCGGATCGCTGGCCCGCCAGGGCAGGACACCGGAGTCGGTGGGCACGCTGCCCACCCACCGGCCGCAGTTCGTCGGCATGGTCGCCGGCGTGACGCTGATCCTCGTCGCCCTGACCTACCTGCCCGTGCTCGCGCTCGGCCCCCTCGCCGAAGGAATCCACTGACCATGACACTCACCACCCCCGAGGCGCCCACCGCCGAACCACGGAAACTCCAAGCGCGCAACCAGGTCCGGAGCGGACTGCTCGACCCGTCGATGCTGTGGCGTTCTTTGCCGGACGCCCTGCGCAAACTGGACCCGCGCACCCTGTGGCGCAACCCGGTGATGCTCATCGTCGAGATCGGCGCGGTCTGGAGCACCGTTCTGGCCATCACCGATTCGAGCTGGTTCGCGTGGCTGATCGTCGGCTGGCTGTGGCTGACGGTGCTGTTCGCCAACCTCGCCGAAGCGGTCGCCGAGGGCCGGGGTAAGGCCCAAGCCGCAACACTGCGCAAGACCAAGACCTCGACCATGGCCCGCAGGCTCACCGCATCGGGCCGCGAAGAGGATGTCCCGGCGGCACTCTTGCAGAAGGGCGACGTGGTGGTCGTCGAAGCCGGACAGGTGATCCCCGGCGACGGCGACGTGCTGGAGGGCATCGCCTCGGTCGACGAATCCGCCATCACCGGCGAATCCGCCCCCGTGGTACGCGAATCCGGTGGCGACCGCTCAGCCGTGACGGGCGGCACCACCGTGCTCAGCGACCGCATCGTCGTGAAGATCACCCAGAAACAGGGTGAGAGCTTCATCGACCGGATGATCGCGCTCGTCGAGGGCGCCAACCGGCAGAAGACCCCCAACGAGGTCGCACTCAACATCCTGCTGGCCTCGTTGACGATCATCTTCGTCTTCGCCGTCGTCACCCTGCAGCCCCTGGCCATCTACTCCAAGGCCGGCAACCCCGGTGTGCCCGACACCCTCGCGCTCAACGGAAACGGCATCACCGGGATCGTGATGGTGTCGCTGCTGGTGTGCCTCATCCCCACCACGATCGGAGCGCTGCTCAGCGCGATCGGCATCGCAGGCATGGACCGCCTCGTCCAGCGCAACGTGCTCGCCATGTCCGGTCGCGCGGTCGAGGCGGCCGGCGACGTCAACACCCTGCTGCTCGACAAGACCGGCACCATCACCCTGGGCAACCGGCAGGCCGCCGCCTTCGTCCCGCTCGACGGCGTCACCGAAGAACAACTCGCCGACGCCGCGCAGCTGTCCAGCCTGGCCGACGAGACTCCCGAGGGCCGCTCCGTCGTGGTGTTCGCCAAGGAGCACTACGCGTTGCGTGCCCGCACGTCAGGCGAACTGGCCAACGCACGCTGGGTCGAGTTCACCGCTGTCACCCGGATGTCGGGGGTCGATCTCGACGGACGGCAGCTGCGCAAGGGCGCGGCGGCGTCGGTCGCCGAGTGGATCCGCAACGAAGGCGGCACCGTGCCCGGTCGACTCGGCGAGATCGTCGACGCCGTCTCCGCCGCGGGCGGGACTCCCCTGGCCGTCGGTGAGCTACGCGACGGACACGCACGTCTGCTGGGCGTCATCCACCTCAAGGACGTGGTCAAACAGGGCATGCGGGAACGCTTCGACGAGATGCGCCGCATGGGCATCCGCACCGTCATGATCACCGGCGACAACCCGTTGACCGCCAAGGCGATCGCCGAGGAGGCCGGCGTCGACGACTTCCTCGCCGAGGCGACGCCCGAGGACAAGATGGCGCTGATCAAGACCGAGCAGGCCGGCGGCAAGCTCGTGGCGATGACCGGCGACGGCACCAACGACGCCCCCGCGCTCGCCCAGGCCGACGTCGGCGTCGCGATGAACAGCGGCACGTCGGCGGCCAAGGAGGCCGGCAACATGGTCGACCTGGACTCCGACCCGACCAAGCTGATCGAGATCGTTGAGATCGGCAAGCAGTTGCTCATCACCCGCGGCGCGCTGACCACCTTTTCCATCGCCAACGACATCGCGAAGTACTTCGCGATCATCCCGGCGCTCTTCGTCGGCCTGTTCCCCGGATTGGACGTGCTCAACGTCATGCGGCTGCACAGTCCGCAGTCGGCGATCCTGTCCGCGGTCATCTTCAACGCACTGGTGATCGTCGCGCTCATCCCACTGGCCCTGCGCGGTGTGCGCTACACCCCGAGCAGCGCGTCGAAGCTGTTGAGCCGCAACCTGACTCTCTACGGGGTGGGCGGCATCGTCGCGCCGTTCATCGGCATCAAACTCATCGACCTGCTCATCGCCTTTCTCCCGGGAATGTGACCATGAAACTCGCCAGCGTCCTCCGCCAGCACTGGGCGGCGCTCCGCGCGCTGCTCGTCCTCACCGCCATCCTCGGTGTCGCCTACCCCGCCCTCATCTGGCTGGCCGCCCAGCTGCCGGGGCTCTCCGAGAAGGCCGACGGCTCCATCGTCGAGGCCGCGGGAAGACCGGTCGGCAGCAGCCTGATCGGCCAGCTGTACACCGACGCAGACGGCAACCCGCTGCCCCGCTACTTCCAGGGCCGGCCGTCCGCGGCGGGCGACGGGTACGACCCGATGGCCTCCGGCGCCAGCAACCTGGGTCCCGAAGACGTCATCGACACCACCGACCGGACGAGCCTGCTCACTCTGGTGTGCAGCCGAAGCAAGGCGGTCGGTGACCTCGAAGGTGTCGAGGGCGGGCGGCCGTTCTGCACCGGCGGCGGTGTCGGCGCGGTGCTGTCGGTGATCGGGCCGCGGGACGCGCGCGGCGATGTGGTCGCCCCCACCCGGGTGGTCAGCGTCAACGAGCCGTGCGACACGACCGCGCGCCCGTTCCTCGACACGTACGAAGGCGTGCGGGTCGAATGCGCTGTGCCCGGGGAGGACTACCGCCTCGGTCAGATCGTGCCGATCCACGGTGCGGCCGAAGCGCGGGTGCCCGCCGACGCCGTCACGGCCAGCGGCAGCGGCCTGGACCCACACATCTCGCCTGCCTACGCCGATCTGCAGGTGGCTCGGGTGGCCAAGGCCCGCGGCATCGGCGCCGACGAGGTCCGCCGGCTGGTCGCCGACCACACCGAGGGCCGCACGCTGGGCTTCCTCGGCGAACCACGGGTCGACGTGCTGGCACTCAACGTCGCACTCGACGAGAAGTACCCGGGTGGATGATGGTCGGGTGAACACGTCGAACGCCAAGCGGGGTGAGCTGCGCATCTACCTCGGCGCAGCTCCCGGCGTCGGCAAGACGTTCGCGATGCTCGGCGAGGCGCACCGGCGGCTGGAACGCGGCACCGACCTGGTCGCCGCGCTCGTCGAGACCCATGGCCGCAGGCGGACCGCCGAACTGCTCGACGGCATCGAGGTCGTTCCGCCCCGCCACGTCGAGTACCGCGGCGGCCGGTTCCCGGAACTCGACGTCGACGCCGTGCTCGTGCGGCGACCCGAGGTCGTGCTCGTCGACGAACTCGCCCACACCAACACCCCGGGCAGCCGCAACCCGAAGCGCTGGCAGGACGTCGAGGAACTGCTCGACGCCGGCATCACCGTAATCTCCACGGTGAACGTGCAGCACCTGGAGAGCCTCAACGACGTCGTCGCCCAGATCACCGGCGTCGAGCAGCAGGAGAAGGTGCCCGACGATGTGGTGCGCGGGGCCGACCAGATCGAGCTCGTCGACATCACCCCTGAGGCGTTGCGGCGCAGACTCTCCCACGGCAACGTCTACGCCCCCGAGCGGGTCGACGCCGCATTGTCGAACTACTTCCGCCGCGGCAACCTCACCGCGCTGCGCGAACTGGCGCTGCTGTGGCTCGCCGACCAGGTCGACGCAGCGCTGGCCAAGTACCGCGCCGACAACAGGATCACCGACACCTGGGAGGCGCGCGAGCGGGTGGTCGTCGCCGTCACCGGCGGCGCCGAGTCGGAGACGCTGGTGCGCAGGGCCTTTCGCATCGCGTCGAAGTCCAGTGCCGAGTTGATGGTCGTGCACGTCGTCCGTGGCGACGGCCTCGCCGGGGTGTCGGCACCCGGAATGGGCAAGGTCCGGGAACTGGCCGCCGACCTCGGCGCGACGCTGCACACGGTCGTCGGCGATGACGTTCCCGCCGCACTGCTGGACTTCGCCAGGGAGCGCAACGCCACCCAGTTGGTGCTCGGCACGTCGCGGCGATCGCGGTGGGCACGCATCTTCGACGAGGGCATCGGTGCGGCCGTCGTGCAGGAATCCGGAAAGATCGACGTGCACATGGTGACTCATCACGAGGCCCGCCGCGGCACGACCAGGAGGACTCCGCGGCACCGGCACCTGGCGTCATGGCTCGCCGCGGTGATCGTGCCGTCGCTGGTCTGCCTGGTCGCGGTGCTGCTCGACCCACTGCTCGGGGTCGCAGGCGAGAGTGCGCTGTTCTTCGTCGGCGTGCTGGTGGCGGCGTTGCTCGGCGGTGTCGCCCCAGCGGCGCTCTCGGCCGTGCTGTCGGGCCTGTTGCTCAACTACTTCCTGATAACCCCCCGGCACACCTTCACCATCGCCGATCCGGACAGCGCGGTGACGATCGTCGTGCTGCTGGCGGTCGCAGTCGCCGTCGCGGCCCTCGTGGACAGCGCCGCGAGCCGCGCCCGCGATGCCCGCCGGGCGTCGCGGGAGGCCGAACTGCTCGCGTTGTTCGCCGGTTCGGTGCTGCGCGGCGCGGACCCGACGGCGCTGTTGGAGCGCGTGCGGGAGACCTACGGTCAGCGGGCGGTCAGCCTGTTGCGGGTCGGCGCGGGCATCGTCGCCTGCGTCGGCACCGATCCCTGCGTCGAAGTCGACACCGCGGACACCGCAATCGAAGTCGACACCGACGGCGACGAGTTCTGGCTGCTGCTGGCCGGTCGCAGCCTGGCGGCGCGTGACCGGCGGGTGCTGTCCGCGGTGGCACGCCAGGCCGCCGGCCTGGTCCGGCAGCGTGAACTCACCGAGGAGGCGGGGCGCGCCGAGGCGATCACCCGGGCCGACGAACTGCGGCGCTCGCTGCTGTCGGCGGTCAGCCACGACCTGCGCACGCCGCTGGCCGGGGCCAAGGCGGCGGTGTCCAGTCTGCGCAGCGACGACGTGCACTTCTCCGAGGACGACACCGCAGAACTGCTCGCCACCGTCGAGGAGTCCGTCGACCAGCTGACCGCGCTGGTGGGAAACCTCCTCGACTCGTCGCGGCTGGCCGCCGGCGTGGTGCGCCCCGAGCTGCGGCGGGTGTACCTCGAGGAGACGGTGCAACGTGCGCTGCTCGGGATCAGCAGGGGCACAACGGGCCTCGGCCACGGGGTGGACCGCGTCAAGGTCGACGTGCAGGACTGCGTGGCGCTCGCCGACGCCGGCCTGCTCGAACGGGTGCTGGCGAACCTGATCGACAACGCGCTGCGGTACGCGCCGGCCGGACAGGTGCGCGTCACCGCGGGCGGGGTCGGGGACCGCGTGCTGATCGCCGTGGCCGACGAGGGTCCGGGTATCCCCCGCGGAACCGAGGAACAGGTGTTCGGCGCCTTTCAGCGCCTCGGTGACGGCGACACCAGCAGCGGCGTCGGTCTCGGCCTCTCGGTGGCGCGCGGGTTCACCGAGGCGATGGGCGGCACACTCACTGCCACCGACACCCCCGGCGGCGGGCTCACGATGGAGATCGAACTGGCCGCGCCGACGCAGGACACGACGTGACGGCGACCCGGGTGCTCGTCATCGACGACGAACCACAGATCCTGCGGGCACTACGGATCAACCTTTCGGTGCGGGGTTACGAAGTCACCACCGCGGCCACCGGCGCGGAAGCCCTGCGTTCGGCGGCCGACCACCGGCCGGATGTGATCGTGCTCGACCTCGGCCTTCCGGACATGTCGGGCATCGAGGTGCTGGCCGGTCTGCGGGGCTGGCTCAGCGCGCCGGTGATCGTGCTCTCTGCGCGCACCGACTCGGCCGACAAGGTCGAGGCGCTCGACGCAGGCGCCGACGACTACGTGACCAAACCGTTCGGGATGGACGAGTTCCTGGCCCGGCTGCGCGCCGCGGTCCGTCGCGGCACCGTATCCGACACCGACGAACCGGTGGTCGAGACGGCCTCGTTCACGGTCGATCTGGCGGCCAAGAAGGTGACCAAGAGCGGTACCGAGGTGCACCTGACCCCCACCGAGTGGGGCATGCTCGAGATGCTGGTGCGTCACCGCGGCAAGCTCGTCGGCCGCGAGGAGTTGCTCCGGGAGGTGTGGGGTCCGGCCTATGCGAAGGAAACCCATTACCTGCGCGTGTATCTGGCGCAGCTGCGGCGGAAGTTGGAGGACGACCCGTCGCACCCCGTGCACCTGCTCACCGAGGCCGGAATGGGCTACCGCTTCCAGCAGTGAGTTTTGGCGAGCAGACGCAAAGTCGCATCGACACACCGCAACGCGTGCGAATTCGTGTCTGCTCGCGACTGCCATGGACTGTAGGTGATACATGCGGTACGTTTTTCCTATCATCAGTACCATCAACGTCCCGGGAGGTTGTCCGATGGGTTTGCGCGAGCAGACGATGAGGACGGTGTACGAGGTCAGCGGCCGGCACGATGAACCCGACCTGTACGGCGGCCCGCCCGGCGATCCGGGTCTGTGTGGCGGCCCGACCAGCGTGTCGTGGGAGGTCAACGGCGACCTCGGGGCGGTCGCGACGGCGGGTGTGGCGGCGATCGTGCTGGAGATACTGCACCCGTCGGTGGTCGCCGGCGTGCAGGACCATTCGAACTACCGTCGCGATCCCTTCCGGCGAGCACGCACCACCATGGGTTACGTACTCGGCACCACCTTCGGAAACACCGCGGCGGCAACCCGACTCATCGACGGAGTGCGGAACAGGCATGCCACGGTGAGCGGCGCGCGGCCCGACGGACATGCGTACCGAGCCCTGGATCCGAAGCTGCTCGCGTGGGTCCACACGTGTATTCCGTGGATGGTGATGACCGCCTTCGAACGGTTCAACCGGCCGCTCACTCCGGCCGAGCGCGACCGGTACCTGGCCGAGCAGGCGGTGATCGGCCGGATGAGTGGTGCGGACGCGGTGCCCGAGTCCATCGCGGAACTGACCGACTTCGTCGCAGAGATGCGTCCCAAGCTGGCGGTGACCGAACAGACCCGGACGTTCATCGACTTCCTCCTCACCGCGCCGTTCCTGCCTCCGCTGCCCGGCCCACTCGATGCCGCCGCGCACCACTTCTACGTGCGCGCGGGAATGACGTTGGCGCCCGAATGGGCTCGCAAGATGACCGGCCTGGAACTGCCCCCACCGCTGCATCCGTGGGCCACCGGTGCGTATCTGCAGGGCAACGCACGAATGATCCGGTGGGCGTCCGAAGTGCCGCCACACGTCGCGCTCGCCACCCAGCGGTTCGGCTCGGCCGCACACGACGCGGCCCTGAACGCTGTCGCGCACGGCAACGCACCCGGATGAGCGCCTCGGAATTCGCGGTCCTCGTCGGCCAGGCCGCGCGCGGCCTCACACCGAATCCCGACACCACCCGGGACCGGATCCTGGACGCCGCCTTGGCCGAGGCCGCCGCCGTCGGGCTCGACCGCGTCACCGTGGAGGACGTCGTGCGCCGCAGCAAGCTGGGACGGATGACGGTGTACCGGCGGTTCCCCCGGCGCGACGACATGAATCAGGCGTTGCGGCTGCGGGAGATCCAGCGCTTCCTCGCGGCGGTGGCTGCCGGGATCGACCGCGCCGAGGACCGGCGCAGCAGGGTCTCCGAGGCGTTCGTCGCGGCCGTCACCTTCGCACAACAACATCCGCTGCTGCGACGACTCGCCATCACCGATCCCGGCCTCGCATTGGAGACCGTCGCCGCCAACGACAACGAAATACTCTCCATGGGCGCGGCATTCATCGCGCGCGAGATCCACGGTGACGCACCCGGCGAGCCCTCACAGCGGGTGCGCTGGGTCGCCGACACCTTCGCGCGGCTGTTCATCACCTATCTGGGCGCTCCGCCCGCTGATCCCGCCGTCAACGACGAAGCGCAGCTGCGCCGCTTCGCCGATGACGTGCTGACCCCCGTCGTCGAGAACGCAGTGGGAGACGCGCACTGAGGCCGGCTGCCGTTCAGCCAGTGCCCTCGCGCGCATCACCGTCGTCGACCAGGATCGGATGACGCACGGCGGCCAGCTGCCAGTTGCGGAAGAACCCGTGCACCCAGTGCTCGGTGGCGAACTCACCGAAATCATGCGGCTGCTCGATCTCCGCGACCCGGGTGTGCCCGTCGGCACACTCGCTGGACAGCAGCACCGGTCCGCCGAACAGGTTGCCGCTGAACGTGCACTTGCGCGCTGCGCCGGCCGGGGTATGGATGTCGACCACGTAGGTGACATGACCACCTGCACCAGCCGTCCGGATGATCCGCCGGACGGTCGCCCCCTTCACCGTCATGCGGCCCTTCTGCGTCGTCGCCTCCATAGGGGGCCTAGCTTTCAACAACGCAAAGATAGAATCAACGGCGTTGACATAAGGAGTGAGCTGTATGCCGGAGCCACGACGGCAGCCCGCCGCAGGGCGTCGCCGGCGTCGAACGCGATCCGGGACGACGCTCTCCCGGGATGTCTACATCGACGCGGCGGTGAACCTGATCGAGAACCGTGGCGCGACGATCATGAGTGCCCGTACCCTGGCCGCCGCCGTCGGCGCCGACGCGTCCGCCCTGTACCGCTACTTCACCGGCATCGACGACGTCATGCGCGCCGTCGCCGACCGGATGATCGGAATGGCCCTCGACCGCTGGTCTCGTAGTGACCACTGGATCGACTCGCTCGCCGACCTTGCACGGGCGCTCTACCAAGTCTACGTACACGAATTCCCGCAGACCGGGTTGGCCGTGGCGGCCCGAACGACGGGACTGCCCAACGAGATCCGGGCGGTGGACCTGACCGTCGGGCTGCTGCGCGATGGCGGCTTCGACATCGAGAGCGCCGCGCACTGGTTTCGGTCGCTGTCGGACTTCCTGCTCGGTCAGGCGATACTCGAGAACGCCTTCGTGTCGCTGCCCGAGCGGGTGCAGGAGAGCGACGATGCCGCATGGCAGGACCTCGGCGCCCGTTTGACCGGCGCCGAGACAACTCATGCCGAAGCCGCCGCGCCACACCTGCGCTCGCGCATGCTCCGGTCGTCCTTCGAGGCGACGCTCGAGCTCATCCTGCGAGGTCTCGAAGCCTCGCCACGGCAGCTCGCCTGACGTCAACGCAGGAGCAGGGAGTTCACCGCCGCGGTGAGCCTGCGTCGCGGCCAGCCCCGCACCCCTGCGGACGCCAGCGCGGCGCGCGCGGCGTTGCGACCGCAGATCCCGTGCACCCCGCCTCCCGGCGACGCGGCGGCGCTGCCGAGGAAGACGTTCTGCACGGGGGTCTCGGCCCGTCCGAAGCCCGGCGCCGGCCGGAAGATCAACTGCTGGAAGATCTGTGACGTCCCGCCGTTGACCGCGCCGGTGTGCAGGTTGGCGTCACTGGCCTCCAGGTCCGACGGCCGCTGAATCGCCTTGCCCACGATCCGGTCGGAGAAGCCGGGTGCATGCTCCTCGAGCACCCGGTCGACGGCCACCGACAACCGGTCGGCGGACTCGTCGTCGGCCATCCCGCGCGGTAGGTGGGTGTAGGCCCAGGCACTCTCCGTGCCCGCCGGTGAGCGGCCGGCATCCGCGGTGGTCATCTGACCGAACAGCATGAACGGGTGCTGCGGCACCGTGGCCGTGTTGAGGTCGGCCATCCACCGGATCAGCCCGTCGCGGTCGGCGCCCAGATGCACCGTGCCCGCCTCGTTCAGGTTCGGCGACCGCCACGGAATCGGTCCGTCGAGGGCGTAGTTGATCTTCAGAACAGGTGTGTCCCAGACGAATTGGGCCATCGCCCGGTGCACCGCCGCGGACACCGCCGCCTCGGGCAGCAGGCTGCCGAACAGGCGCGGCGCGGAAGTGTCGGCGACCACGGCGCGCCGGACCCTCACGGTCGACCCGTCGGCGGTGCGGACCGCGACCGCACGCCCGCCGCTGACGTCGATCCGCGTGACCTCCCGCGAGCACTCGATGCGCGCACCCGCCGACTCCGCCCGGCGCGCCAGGGCCGCGGTGAGTTGACCCGCTCCGCCCTCGGGCACCGGGAAACCGCCGTCCTGGGCCATCATCACCAGCAGGTAGCCCATCAGCCCGCTGCCCGGGGCGTCGATCGGCACGTCCGCGTGCATGGCGTTGCCCAGCAACAGAAGCCGCGCGGCGTCGCCGTCGAACAGCTGCTCGGCGAGCACACCGGCCGGCAACAGCAGCCGATGCAGGAACCGCAGCGCTTCGGCACTGCCGAGGCGGCGCAGCATCCCCGCCGCCCCGCGAACCGGCGGGAATGGCGCGAACAGGGCCGACAGCACCGGGTCCTTGATGTGCTGCCACTGGTCGAACAGCTCACGCCACCGGTCACCGTCACCGGGCGCGCGCCGCTCCAGATCGGCTGCCGTGCGGTCGATGTCGCGATAGATCACCGGCGCGTCGTCGTCGTCGGCCGACCGTGCATGGCCCACCACTGCCGGCGCGTGCACCCACCGCAGGCCGTGCTCCTCGAGATGCAGCGCCCGCAGTGCCGGCGACTCCACCGAAAGCGGATAGAACGCGCTGTAGAGGTCGGACACGTACCCGGGGAACAGTTCCGCGCTCTTGACCGCGCCACCCGGTTCGGGCTGGGCCTCGAGCACCAGGACGTCCCAGCCGGCATCGGCCAGCAGCGCCGCGGCGACCAGGCCGTTGTGGCCGGCGCCGATGACGACCGCGTCCGCCGACTCGCTCACCGTGCCCGCTTGTCCAGAGGAGTCATGATCAGCCGGTTCGCCGTGGCCTTCACCGAATCGGGCAGCACTGAATTCGCCAGTGCCGTGGCCTTGGAGAGCGGCGACGCGGCGACCACCCTCGCCTCACCGCGCATCATCGCCCGGTAGCCCTGCTCGGCGACCTGGCGCGGATCGTCCTTGCCGGGAAGCCGGCCGAGCACGGTGTCCAGCATCCCGGTCCGGCGGAAGAAGTCGGTGTCGACCGGGCCCGGGGCAAGCGCCGTCACCGTCACCCCGGTGTCCCGCAGTTCGTCGTGCACGGCGGTGGCGAACGACTGGAGAAACGACTTCGACGCGTTGTACATGCTGTTCTGCGAGCCCGGCATGGCGGCGACGATCGACGACGTGATGAGGACCCGCCCGGAGCCCCGTGCCGCCATGTCGGCCAGCACGAGCTTGGCCAAGTGCACCGTGGAGCGGACGTTGAGGTCGACGACGCCGAGGTCGTCGTCGAGCGGTCCGGTCACGAACGGCCCGGCCCGGGCCGTGCCCGCGTTGAGCGCGGCCGCATCGAGCGCGCGGCCATCGGAGGTGGCCACCCGGTAGAGGCGCTCGACGCCGTCGGGGTCTCGCAGGTCGACCTGGACGGGTTGGATGTCCACACCGGAATCGGACACCGCCTCGGCGACACCGTGGACGCCCTCGCCATCGGCGGCGACCACGACGTCATAGCCGTCCGCGGCGAACAGCTTCACCAACTCCAGACCGATACCACTCGACCCGCCGGTGACGAGTGCCCGCGGACGCTGCGCTGCCATGGCCACCGACTACCCGCCGCCCCTCGCGTCAAACGACGCCGAAGCGGACCACCCTGGGGGTTACCGTACGGAGATGGGTGCCTACCGGGAACTGTTCGACGCCAGCATCACCGACCCGACGGCCTTCTGGGCCGACGCGGCGACGGCGGTCACCTGGACGAGGGAACCGAAACGCATTCTGGACGACGACAATCCGCCGTTCTACCGGTGGTTCCCCGACGGCGAGCTGAACACCTGCGCGAATGCACTGGATCGCCACGTCACCGGTGGCCGCGCCGAGCAGGCCGCGCTGATCTACGACTCGCCGGTCACGGGCACCACCCGCACCTACAGCTACCGCGAACTGCTCGACCTGACGTCACGCTTCGCCGGCGCACTGCGCGGACAGGGAGTCGAGAAGGGCGACCGCGTCGTCATCTACCTGCCGATGGTGCCCGAAGCCGTCATCGCGATGCTCGCGTGCGCCCGGTTGGGCGCCGTGCACTCCGTGGTGTTCGGCGGCTTCGCGGCGCACGAACTCGCCGCCCGCATCGACGACGCCCGCCCCACCGTCGTGGTGACGGCGTCGTGCGGCATCGAACCGACCCGCATCGTCGACTACAAGCCGATGCTCGACGCCGCACTCGAACGCGCCACACACCAGCCGTCGGCCTGCGTGATCCTGCAGCGCGACCAGTCGGCGTGCACGCTGACCCCCGGCCGGGACCGCGACTGGGCCGAACTCGTCGCCGGCGCCGAACCCGTCGACCCGGTTCCCGTCGCCGCCACCGACCCGCTCTACGTGCTGTACACATCCGGCACCACCGGCAGGCCCAAGGGCATCGTCCGCGACAACGGCGGCCACGCCGTCGCGCTGCTGTGGAGCATGCGCCACGTCTACGACACCGCGCCCGGCGACGTGTACTGGGCAGCGTCCGACGTCGGCTGGGTCGTCGGCCACTCCTACATCGTCTACGCACCGCTTCTCGCCGGGGGGACGACCGTGCTGTACGAGGGCAAGCCGGTCGGCACACCCGATGCGGGCGCGTTCTGGCGGGTCGCCGCCCAGCACCGGGTCAAGGCGTTGTTCACCGCGCCGACGGCCATCCGGGCCATCAAGAAGGAGGACCCCGACGGCAGGCACATCGGCGACCACGACCTGTCCGCGCTGACGTACCTGTTCCAGGCCGGCGAGCGGCTCGACCCCGGCACCTATCACTGGGCCTCGGAGAAACTGGGCGTCCCGGTGATCGACCACTGGTGGCAGACCGAGACCGGCTGGGCGATCGCCGCCGACCCGATGGGCGTCGAGCAGATGCCGGTCAAGCCGGGCTCGGCGACCGTGCCGATGCCGGGATACGACGTGCGCATTCTGCGGCCGGACGGATCGCCCTGCGACCCCGACGAAGAAGGCGCGATCTGCGTCCGGCTGCCGCTGCCGCCGGGCACCCTGCCGACCCTGTGGGGCGACGACGACCGTTACGTGTCGTCCTACCTGTCGGCGTTTCCCGGCCACTACCTGACCGGTGATGGCGGCTACCTCGACGCGGACGGCTACCTGTTCGTGATGGGCCGCACCGACGACGTGATCAATGTGGCCGGGCACCGGATGTCGACGGGGTCCATCGAGGCGGTGCTGGCCGACCATCCCGCGGTCGCCGAGTGCGCCGTCATCGGAGTGGCCGACGACATCAAGGGACAGGTGCCGCGCGGGTTCGTCGTCCTCAAGTCCGGCGCCTCGGCCGACGGACTCGCCGAGGAACTCGTCGAGGCTGTACGCCAGAACATCGGCGCCGTTGCGGCTTTCAAGACCGTCGACGTGGTGTCGGCGCTGCCCAAGACGCGCTCGGGCAAGATCCTGCGCAAGACGATGCGCGGTATCGCCGAAGGCCGCGACGAGCCGTTGCCGTCGACCATCGAGGACCCGTCGGTGATCGACGCGCTCACACCGGTACTGAGGGACTGACCGCCGTCACCCCTGCGGTGGCGTGTACTGGCTCAGCGTCAGCACAGCGCCCTGCGGGTCGCGCACCGTGGCCGTCTTCGACCACTGCGAGTCGTCGGACGACAACACGGTGGCGCCGAGCTTCTCGGCCAACGCCACCGAGTCGTCACGATCGGCCACGGAGAACGTGACATGCCAACGGTCTGCCACACCGGGCGTCGGCACCAGCCAGCCGATCGCGTCTTCGAAACCCTGCGGCGCGGAGACGGCCTTCTGGCGATCGCGAATGCCTGGGTCGACCGTCACCTCGAGATGGTCGCCATAACCCGGCCGACGGATCATCGTCGCGAATCCGAGATCCTCGAACTGCCAATCGAACACCGAGGCGTAGAAGCCGGCCGCCGCCGCGGGGTCGGCGGTGTGCAGGTCGCTGAAGTTCCAGCCGCCCGGCGCGTTGACCAGCTGAGCACCCGGCCGGCGGCGCGCCTTCCAGAGCCGGAAACCCGCTCCGGCCGCATCCGTGCACCCAGCCATCCGCCCACCGGGTCCGGCATCGACGGGGTCGATCGTGACGGCGCCGCCGGCCTCGATTACTGCCGCCACGACGGATTCGGTGTCGTCGACGGCGATGTAGGTGTTCCACAGCGGTTCGTCGTTGCGTGCCGCGGGGCCGATTGCGGCGACGTCGCGACCGTCCAAGGTGGCAATCAAGTATGTCCCGGGCGCGGCGGCGGGGACCGCGTCGGTGAACGTCCAGCCGAACAGTCCGGTGTAGAAGTGTTCCGCTGCGTCGACGTCGGCCTGCTCGGTGTCGACCCAGCACGGGACGCCTTCCGGGTAGGTGTGCTGGTCTGCCATCTCGCGGGCTCCTCCGGGTCATCCGATCAGCGACAGGTTAATCGCACCACAGCGGGGGTACTTCCTTCACCTACCGACCCGTCAATAACGGTTGGAGGGAGGTACGGCGATGACAGCGAAGACTCCGAAGTACATGGCAGTGCAGGCTGCGGCGATCATCGTCGCCGCCGCGTTCCTGGTGGCCGGTGCCGCCGGTTTCATACCGGGCCTGACAAGCCACTACGACCAGCTGGAGTGGGCGGGTCACCAGTCGGGGGCGATGCTGTTCGGCACGTTCGCAGTGTCCGGCCTGCACAACGCGGTCCATCTCGCGTTCGGCGTCGTCGGTCTGGTGGCGGCCCGCAGCTACGTCGGCTCCCGGCTCTACCTCCTGGGCGGCGGGATGGCTTACCTCGGACTCTGGGTGTACGGCCTGCTGATCGACCACGGCAGCCCAGCCAACTTCGTGCCGTTGAACAACGCCGACAACTGGCTGCATCTCGGCCTTGGCGCGGGCATGCTGCTGCTCGGTCTGACGCTGAGCGGACGGCGCGACCCGACGAAGCAACGCGTGCGCAGGCGGACCCCGGCCTAGGCTTGCCCGTGTGCTGAGCGCGCTGCTGTGGGGTGCCGTCGCAGCGTCGTCGTTGGTGATCGGCGCGCTCGCCGGCGTGGCGCGCAACTGGAACGGACGACTGGTCGGCTGGGTGCTCGGTTTCGGTGCGGGCGCCCTGGTGTCGAGCATCTCGTTCGAACTGGCGGAGGAGGGTTTTCGCGTCGGCGGCGCGCTCGCGGTCTCGGCCGGGCTGGCGCTCGGTGCCATCACCTTCTTCGTCGCCGACCGGGCCGTCGACCGTCTCGGTGGCGGCGGGTCGGCAGCCAGCGGCTGGCCGCTGCTGCTCGGCGCCCTCCTCGACGGCATCCCGGAGCAGGCCGTGCTGGGCATCGGCATCGCCGGTGGCGGCGCCGTCAGTCCGGCGCTGGTGCTCGCCATCTTCGTGTCGAACCTGCCGGAGTCGATCGGCTCGGCCACCGACATGCGGGCCGCGGGGCGCCCCGCCAAGCGCATCGTGGCGGGTTGGGGCGCGGTCGCGCTCGTCTGCGTCGCGGCGACGGTCGCGGGCTACCAGCTGCAGGAGTTCGCCGGCGGCCAGATGCGCGGCGGCATCGACGGGTTCGCCGCAGGCGCGCTGCTCGTCATGCTGGTCGGCTCGATGATCCCCGAAGCCACCGAGAAGGCCCGGGAGATCGCGGGATTGGCCGCCGTACTCGGCTTCGCCCTCGCGGCCGGACTGTCCCTGTCGTCCTGAGTGCCGCGT
>NZ_JAUMSQ010000107.1:0-5950 GCF_030519285.1 Mycolicibacterium arseniciresistens | reverse complement strand
GAGATCGCGGGATTGGCCGCCGTACTCGGCTTCGCCCTCGCGGCCGGACTGTCCCTGTCGTCCTGAGTGCCGCGTTCGGGATGCCCGACCCCCGTCAGACGCGATAGGTTGCGCCCATGGTTCCCGCCTGGCACGCCGGACCGCTCGCGGTACCGGTGCACGGCGTGTTCGTGGCGCTCGGGGTGTTCGCGGCGATGGTGGTCTTCGTGCACGAGGCCCGAAGGCGCGCAGCGGTGAACGAACAGTCGCTCGTTGCCGTCGCGGGCGCCCTGATCGGCGGGGCGATCGGCATGCGGCTGTCGGGCTGGGCCCGCCACCTCGACTTCTCGGCCAACCCGAGCCTGGCCGAGGCGTGGCAGTTCGGCTCGCGCAGCATCCTCGGCGGCCTGCTGGGCGCATACATCGGGGTGCTGATCGCCAAACGAGTCGGCGGATACCGCGGCAAGACCGGCGACCTGTTCGCGCCCGCCGTGGCGCTCGGCATGGCGATCGGCCGCATCGGATGCCATCTGACGGAGGCTCCCGGCCGCCCCACCGGCCTGCCGTGGGGCGTGCACGCCCCCGCCGAGACCCCGGAATGCGCTGGCTGTCTCGCCGGCCTGGCCATGCACCCGTCGTTCCTGTACGAGATCGCCTTCCAGCTCACCGCGTTCGTCGTGCTGCTCCGGCTGCGACCGCGGATCGGCAGGCCCGGGGAGTTGTTCGTGATCTACATCGCCGGTTACGCGGCGTTCCGGTTCCTGGTCGAGTTCACCCGCGCCAACGAGACGGTGTGGCTGGATCTCACTCGGCCGCAATGGTTCCTGTTGCCCTCGCTGGTCGTCATCGCCGTTCGGCTGTGGTACGGACACCGGCGTGGGTACTATCGCTCACCGGCCCGCAACCAGGAAGTACCTGTATGACGTTCCCGCCCTCGGAACCACCGCCGGAGGACTACCCGGAGGACGGCCGGCCGATGGGCCCACCGCCCGGTTACCCGCAGGGCCCGCCACAGGGTTACCCGCCGGGACCGCCGCAGGGTTACCCGCCGCCGGGATACCCGTACTACCCACCGGCTCAGCAGAAGTCGCGCATCAGCGCGGGCATGGCGGTGCTCGGCACCCTGCTGTACATCATGGTCAACTCCGTTCTCGCGTTCGCCGCGTTCATCGTCGGAGCGGACTCCAGGAATTCCGACACCGTGTTCGGCGGAGCGGCGGTGATGTTGCTGCTCATCGCATTCGGCGGCGGTGCGGCGTTGTTGCGGTCGGCGAACCCCGGCGCCAGAGGCCTCGGGCTCGGCCTGATGATCGGCTGGGCGGTCACCTCACTGGTCACCGTCGGCTTCTGCACCGGGATCAACCCCGAGCTGTACACGACATGACGCCCGGAATGTCGCTGCGCGGCGACCGCATTCACCGCTACGTCACCGCCTACTGCCCCCGATGCCACGACGAGTCACCGGAGCGGCCACTCGCCGACGTCGTCCGGCTCAACGCCTGGCTGGTCGAACGCGACGGCCGGGTGTGGCTCGAGCGCGGCTGCCGCGAACACGGCCTGGTCCGCACCCTCTACGACGAGGACCCCGAGATCCTGAGCTACCTCGAGGAGTGGACCGCGCCGACCAAGGCCCATGTCCCGGACGTGGCCGGGAACTTCGACCCGGTGCCGTCGGCGTATCTGCGCGGACTGCCCGAGATGCAGACCCAGCACACCTGCATCCTGCTGGAGGACATCGCCGAGACCTGCAACCTGCGCTGCCCCACCTGTTTCACCGACTCCTCCCCCGACTTGCGCAACGTCGTGCCGGTCGCTGACGTGCTGGCCAACGTCGACCAGCGGCTGGCCCGGGAGAACGGCCGCATCGACGTACTGATGCTCAGCGGCGGCGAACCGACACTGCACCCGGACCTGGCGCGGCTGCTCACCGAACTGACCGTGCGGCCGATCACCCGGATTCTGGTCAACAGCAACGGCATCCGGATCGCCACCGACGACGCACTGCTCGACCTGCTCACCGAACACCGGCAACGTGTCGAGGTGTACCTGCAGTACGACGGCCAGGCCGCCGCGACGCACCGCTTCCACCGTGGCGGCGACCTGAGCCGGATGAAAGCCAATGCACTGCAGCGACTCTCCGAGCGGGAGATCTTCACCACACTGGTGATGACAGTGACGCTCGGAGTCAATGACGACGAGATCGGGCAGATGGTGCGGCTCGCGCTCGACACCCCCTACGTCGGTGGGCTGACGATTCAGCCGCAGTTCGGGTCCGGCAGGTCGGGGCTGATCGACCCGCTCGACCGGCTCACCCACACCGGGGTGCTCAGCCGGCTGGGTCCGCAGACAGACGGGCTTGTGACGTGGCGGGATCTCACCGCGCTGCCGTGCTCGCATCCACACTGCTGCTCGGTCGGCTACCTCATTCGCGACGACAGCGATCGGTGGCGTTCGCTGGTGTCCCTGATCGGGCACGACGTCCTCAAGGACCAGCTCGGCCTGGTGGCCAACCGCATCGCCGACGCCGAGATCCCACAGCAGCTGCGGGTCGCCGTGCAGCAGTCACTGCTCGGCCTGCTCTCGGAGCAGTCGTCGCTGTCGCATCCGAAGATCGGCGACATCTGGCGGATCATCTGCGAGAGTTGCGATCTCGGTATGTCGACGATGTTGACACTGGCATCGTCGGCGCTACCCGGCCGTCGCAACAAGATCCGCCGGCTGCTCGGCGAACGGGTCGTCCGGCTCACCGTCAAACCGTTCATGGACATGTCGACGATGATCGAGGAGCGCCTGGTGCAGTGCTGCGTGCACGTCGGCACCAGGTCCACCCAGGACCAGTGCGCCCCGTTCTGTGCGGTACAGGCTTGGCCTGCGCTCGGCAGGCAGCGGCTCTCGATCGCCGCCGGCCGCGAGCTGCCGCTGATCGAGACCACCTAGCCGCGATCTCGACAAAGAATTGGCCGCTGAGTTATCGTGGCGGCGACTTCTTTTCGGTCGACCGGCTTGAAGGTGCTCGGCGCCTTCCTTCTCCGCCCCTCGTTGACGACACAGCGTGCGGACGACGAGTTCACAATGCCTCAGGGTTTCTACAACGCGCCCGCGGTCCGGCGATTCCGTGCGCGACCGAGCGCCGAACCCTGCGACGTGTGTCCCGAATCGTCCGAGCACCCCGATTCACGTGTGGGACGAAGGACAGGTCGCGTCCATATCCCCACGAGGTGGTCGCCGGGAGCAACCCTGACGTTAAGAAGCCAGCGCAGCCCGACGCACCGCCGACAAACCATCACTGAACTGAAGCGACGGCCACACCGCCGAGATCTCTGTCGCCGCGCCGCGAATGTACGAGGGGTCGTCGCGGCACCCCGGTGCGGCGGAAGGTAGCGGGCGTGCCGTTGATGCGACCACGCCGGCCACACGAGGAGGACCGTTATTACTGGCTGACCGCGTACTTCGCGAGTCGGGACCTGCAGGTCGTCATGTGCCGGGCCATCGCCGCCACCATCGTCGGCCTCGGGCTCGTCCCGGCTGTCCTGCTCGCCAGTCCGGCCGGGCCCCAGGGTCCGCTGAACCGTGGCGTCGCGGTCGGCATCGCGGTGTGCTGCCTGGTGATGGGATGGGTGTGGCGCAGGCCCCGTTGGCCCACCCGGCGACAGTCGCAGACCACCGTCGTCATCGGCTCCGGGTGCATCGCGCTCGCCTGCCTGATCCAGCACGAGCCCGTGGTCGGCATGCTCGGCGCGACGGGCCTGGCAACCCTGTCGGCGTTCACCATGCTCTTCCACTCCGGGCGGCTGCTTGCCGTGCCGTGGACGGTGGGCGGGGCTGTACTGGCGGTGCTGGCGGCACGCATCGCCGTCGACGACATCGCCCGCGCTGTCTTCGCGGTCGGTCTGGTGCTGCTGGTCATCGTCATGTTCACCGTCGCCTGCCGGACGGCGATCCGGTTGATCGGCATCGAGCCGTGTCACACCGGGATCGAGCCACTCACCGGTCTGCTCACCCGGGAGACCTTCGACGAGCGGATGGCCACACTGCTGGGTGCGCGCAGCCGTGGCGATGACCGGTATCTCGTGGTCCTGGTGGTCAGCCTGGACAGCTTCTCGTTGCTCACCGGCCTGCACGGGCCCGCGACCGGCGATCGCGCCCGTGTCGCGATCGCGCAGCGCCTGCGGGAGAACGTGCGGCGCGACACCGTTCTGGCCCATGTCGCGGACACCGATTACCTGATCGCCGACCTCTTCACCAGGGCGGACCCGGAACCGCTGACCGAACGCATCCACGCCACCGTCAGGAATGCGCCGTTCCGGCTGACGGCCAGTATCGGCGCGGTCAGCACATCGCTGATGCCGCTGAGCGATCAGCCGGTGCCCGACGTGGTGGACGAACTGCTCGACGTCGCCACCGCCGCCATGGCCGCTGCCCGCAGAGACGGTGGCAGCCGGACAGCGCTGCGGCTGTCACCGCGGTTGCGGGTGCTCGACCGACTGGACGACGAATGGCATTGATTCGCTACGAGATCGACAGGGCGATGCCGTCGAGGATGTCGTGCTCGCTGACCACCAGCTCGTCCAGACCGGCCCGGGTGCCCAGGGCGTCGGCCAGCTCCTCGACGATGAGCGCGCCGCCGCCGATGACGTCGACCCTGCCCTCGTGCATCGGCCCGAGCACCGCACGCTGCGCACGCGTCATGGTGAGCAGTTCGTCGCAGACCTCGCGCAGCCGGGTGAACCCCACCCGCGACAGATGAATGGCCTCGGAGTCATAGGTCGTCATCTTCGCGCCCAGCGCCGCCAGGGTCGTCATCGTCCCGGCCACCCCCACCCAGGTCCGCGCGCCCTCGACGGGCACCGCACGAAACGCCGCCGCCAGCCCGTCGCGCACCACTTCCCGTGCGGCCGAGATCTCTTCGGCGGTGGGCGGATCGGAGTGCAGGCACCGCTCGGTGAGCCGCACGCAGCCGATGTCGGCCGAGTAGCTCGCCTCCACCTCGGTTCGGCCCACCACCACCTCGGTGGAGCCGCCACCGAGATCGACGACCACGAACGGCCCCGCGTCGGGATCCAGTTCGCCGACCGCGCCGCGATAGGACAGTTCGGCTTCCTCCGTGCCGCTGATCACCTCGGCGACCGCACCCGGCACCACATCGCCGAGCACCTCGGCCGTCATCGCGAAGAACGCCTCCCGGTTGGCAACGTCGCGCGCCGCCGACGTCGCGACCATCCGCACCCGCTCGACGCGGTGATCGCGCATCAGGGCGGCATAGTCGACGAGCGCGGCCCTGGTGCGCGCCAACGCTTCCGGAGCGAACTCACCGGTGGCGTCCACGCCCTGACCCAACCGGACGATGCGCATCTCCCGGTGCACGTCGCGTAACCGGCCGTCGACGGGATCGGCGATGAGCAACCGGATGGAATTCGTGCCGCAGTCCACGGCCGCGACTCGGCTCACGTCCACACCTCCGGGTCCAGAATGCCCTCCATCCCAGGTTCTGCGGCCAGCACCGCCAACGCCTCGTCACCGAACGGGTTCACCCCCGGCCCCTTGGCCAGCGAATGCGCGATCACCACATGCAGGCACTTGACGCGGTCGGGCATACCCCCGCCGGAGAACGTGGTGCCCAGCGATTCGATCGCATCGCGCTCGGCGAGATACGACTCGTGCGCCCGCCGGTACGCCGCGGCCAGTTCCGGGTCCTGTTGCAGCCGATCGGTCATCTCGCGCATCAGACCCGCCGACTCCAGCCGGCTGGCCGCCGCCGTCAGGGCGGGGTGGGTCAGGTAGTACAGCGTCGGGAACGGGGTGCCGTCGGGCAGTCGCGGCGCGGTCTTCACGACCGCCGGGGTGCCGTCGGGACACCGGTAGACGATCTCGAGCACCCCGCGGGCCTCGCGACCCAGTTGCCTAGCGATGGCCTCGAGGTCGGCGCGCTCAACCACCGGGCGGGGGCGCGGGCGGGCCGGGCGGCGGACCC